>JAUXHQ010000137.1 GCA_030621455.1 Deltaproteobacteria bacterium | reverse complement strand
CATTTTCTATCTTTTTGTGGGTAGCAATGCCGTGTGGTAAGGCAGACCTCTTGCCGGAAGCAACGATGGTGTCGAAGGATACCTTCTCGGCCCCCATTCTTCTCATGAGATATTCCATTTCCAGGGCTATTTCTCTCTCTTCCACCCCAATTTCGATCTTTTTCATCAACTTGAGGTAGCTTTCCGATGCTATCCGTATGGCCTCTTTTATGAGTTCAATCTCGGAATCCGCCTTTCTCTCCCTCAGACTGTCCAACCCTTCATCTATGGGGGTTAAATCAGTCCCTTCCAACTCCTTCAATAGCTTGCTGTAGACCTCAAACGTAACGTACTGGGGCTCGAACCCGAGGGTATTAATCTTGAGATCAGATGCCAAATTAGAGATCGTCTCTTCTCTCTTTTCATATTTCCTTACAACAAAACCCCTGGTTTGCTCAGATGCCTGTGTCACATACCTGGAATCCGTCAAAAAAAAGTTCCCATTCCGGGTGATCAATAAGGATCCTTCGCTTCCCGTAAAACCGCTTAGGTACCGTACATTGTCGATGTTTGAGATCAGGATGCCATCGAGACCATGCTTCTCAAACTTCTTCCTTATCTTATGAAAGGCGCTCTTTTTCACCGTTACCTTAGTCCACTTTCTTGTCTAAAATGCCGATAGCCGCCCTCAACCCCAAAAGATAGCTATCTACTCCGAAACCGGCGATCTGACCCACAGCCACATCTGCCAGCATCGATTTCTTGCGAAACTCCTCCCTTTTGTATATATTCGATAGATGAACTTCCACTGTTGGTATGGACACTGCGATGATGGCATCTCTAATAGCCACGCTGGTATGGGTATAACCGCCGGGGTTTATTACTATGGCATCAAATCTTCCCATTGCCTCCTGGATCCTGCTGATAAGTTCCCCCTCGGAATTTGATTGGAAGGTTTCGACCGATACACCCTCCTCCTGCGCGACCTTCATTATCCGCTCATCGATTTGCTGTAGAGTGAGATTACCATATGTCTCAGGCTCCCGCTTCCCCAACAGGTTGAGGTTGGGGCCATGAATCACCAGAACTCTTCTCATATCCATCTCCGACAACAATACTTCTTGGCCGTTCCTATAACCCTCAAAGGTTATCCAGCCATCCGTTCAAGGCAGTTAAAACCCTTTCAGTTTTTGAATTCGAATTTTCTTTCCCTTTGCTCGGTCGCGTTCCGCCCGGTGGTTTTCTTCCCTTTGCAGGTTCTTCCGCCCCCCGGGAATTCAATATTCGATTAACCTCTGAATCAAATGCGGAAAATATACGGTAAAGTCTCGCAGCTTCTTCTTCTCTGCCTTCGCTTTCGTAGATCTTTCCTAACAGCTTGTAGCTTATTATATTATCAGAGATAACTTGAGCAACCCTTTCAAACTCCTTGCGGGCCGCTCCAACCATCCCCTGTTCGAAGTACGACCTGCCCAGGGAAACTCTCGCTTCCAAGTCTTCCGGGTTGGCCTTGAGTTTATCCGGACTTACCTCAACGACTTCATTTGCCACGTCATCTGCTAAACGGTCGTCAACTGAGTGCAGGTAACCTTCCATTTCCTCTTTCACGCTAATTGGTTAGAAATTTCTTCCACCGATAAATAAGTAAACCTGACATTGCCCACATCCTCTGTCACAACAAACTTGATCTTGTTGTTTCCCATCTTCTTGTCCAACGCCATTACCCGCTGGTATTCATATTTAGAATAATCGGGTAATTCCGTCGGCAGGCCGGCTCTTCGAATCAGGTTCTTGATCCTGGACAGGACATCTTCGTTGCATATCCCCATCTTCACTGACAGATTGGCTGCAGCAACCATTCCCATAGCCACCGCCTCACCGTGTTTATACTTCTTGTAACCGCTTAGGGCCTCTATTGCATGACCCACTGTGTGCCCGAAATTCAAAATTGCACGCAGCCCGCTCTCCTTTTCATCCTCTTCAACAACACCTGCCTTGATGGAACAACACCTTTTCACAACGGTCAGAACGGATTCCCGATCGAGCCTCAGTATCTTCTCCAGATTGTCGTCCAGGTTTTGGAAGAGGTCGGGGTCCCTGATAATTCCGTACTTGATAACCTCTGCGAAACCGGAGATTAACTCCGGTCTCCCCAGACGTGTAAGGGTATTGACATCTATGAGAACGAGTTTTGGCTGGTAAAAGGCGCCGATAAGGTTTTTTCCTTTGGGATGGTTTACGCCTGTTTTTCCACCAACACTGCTGTCCACTTGGGCAAGAAGGGTTGTGGGGACCTGAATAAAAGGGACCCCCCTCATAAAAGTAGCTGCAACAAAACCCGTGATATCTCCAACTACCCCTCCACCCAGGGCAACGAGGGCTGATTTACGATCTGCCTTAAGGGAGATCAACCTGTCGTAAAGTATGCTCGCCTGGCCCAATGACTTGTATTCTTCTCCGTCCGGGATTTCAATGGGCGAGATGTTGAAACCCGCATCCCTCAATCCCGCTTGCACGGTGTCAAGAAAGAGCTTCCCTACCGTTGGATTCGTAACAATAATGATCTCATCTCCGATGTCGAGTTCCCTTGAAACCCTGCCCAGATCGTCAAGGTTATCATAACCGAAGTAGATAGGATAACTTCTGCTGCCGAGATCTACAGTTATCTTGTCCATCAGAACCCTTTCAAAGGCAAGGGGATGAGGTGTTAAAGCCTTCTCCTCCTTTTGCCTGGAAACCTCTCTTCCCATAAGATCAGTATGGGGCTAGCTACAAAGATAGATGAATACGTACCGACAATAACCCCTATCATCAGGGTAAAGGCAAAATCATGTATGACACCGCCACCCAAAACCAATAATGCACCAACCACAAATAGAGTCGTGCAGGAGGTGAGGATGGTCCTGCTGAGCGTCTCGTTGATACTGGAATTTACTGTTTCTTCCAACTTTTTCCGGGCCATCTTTCTTAAATTTTCCCTTATCCTATCGTATACCACTATGGTATCGTTTAGAGAGTACCCTACGATTGTCAGGATTGCAGCTAAAACAGGTAACGTGAATTCTTTATCTGTTAGGGAAAAAATACCGACGGTAATTACCACATCATGAAACAAGGCGACCACAGCTCCGACGGCGAACCTAAATTCAAACCTCCAGGTGATATATAGCAGAATCCCACCCATCGCATAGAGAACAGCCAGTAACCCTTTCCTGCGCAGATCCTTACCTACTTGAGGCCCCACCATCTCCACCCGTCTCATTTCTATGCTATCTTTTCCATATACTTCTTGAAAAGTCTCTTGAATCTTATCCCCCAGCCCTTCCATGTCAGGAACTGTCTTTTCCACCCTGATCAGATATTCATTGGCCGTTTTTTCCCCGAACTGCTGGATGATGCTATCTTTTAACCCAATATCCTCCAGACCTTTCCGTATCTCGTCCGGACCCGTATCTTCCTGGAACCTTATCTGGACCATTGTGCCCCCGGCAAAGTCTATACCAAGGTTGAGCCCCCCCTTGATTACCATTGATGCGACACCCGTCAAGATCATTACGCAAGAAACCAGTAAAGCCGCCTTTCTCTTTCCGATGAAATCTATGTTTATCCCAGGCTTAACAACCCTTATCATCTTCTTGTGACCTCGAATGAATTGAGAGAAATCTGAAACCTCAAATATGAACGGGAAGAACCTCCGGCAAAGGGGTTAAATGCTTAAAGCTCTTATCCTCGTCCTCGTAAAGACAAAATCGTAGACAAACCTCGTTACAAAGATTGCAGTAAAGAGACTTACTGCAATACCAATGCTCAGGGTAACCGCAAACCCTTTGATTGGCCCCGTACCGAACTGAAAGAGGACAATAGCAGCTATCAGCGTGGTAAGGTTGGCGTCGATTATTGTAAGAAATGCCCTTGAATACCCGCTGTCGATGGCCGATCGTGGTGTCTTACCGAGTGAGAGCTCCTCTCTGATCCGTTCGAGGATCAAGATGTTTGCATCCACGGCCATACCTAAAGTCAGGACTATGCCCGCTATTCCAGGCAGGGTCAGGGTTGCCTGGAAGGCTGCCAGCACCGCTGCTATTAGTACGAAATTTAAAACCAGGGCGATATTTGTAACAACGCCGGATAGTCTGTAATAGAAGACCACAAACAAGAGAACAAATAAACCGCCGATAATTATGGATAGGATGCCGCTGTGGATAGAATCCTTGCCCAGGGATGGGCCAACGGTCCTTTCCTCAAGGTATCTCACGGGGGCCGGAAGAGAACCCGCCCTAAGCACTATAGCAAGATCATGGGCCTCCTCGTCCGTGTACGATCCGGTAATTTGAGCCCTGCCCCCTGATATCCTTTCTTGGATAACCGGTGCGGAATAGACGTTCTTGTCGAGTATTATGGCAAGTCTCCTGTTGACATTTGCGGCAGTAATCCTGTCAAAGAGTCGTTTCCCCCTCTTGTCAAACTCCATGGACACATATGGTGTATTAAACTGACTGTCAATATTCACACTTGCATTGGTTATAACATCACCGGTCATTAATGTCTTTTTTTTCAATAGATACGGTCTCTTTACAACCCTTCCGGTCTCTCTATCCTCAATCCTCTCGTACAGTATCTCGTATCCTGTGGGTATCCTTCCTCTTAGTGCGTCCTCAACGTTGTGCTCATCATCCACCAGCTTGAATTCGAGGAGGGCTGTCTTACCGATAAGCTTCTTGGCCCGCTTTATGTCTTTAACACCGGGAAGCTGGACAAGTATATTCCTTTCACCCTGCCGCTGTATAACCGGTTCGCTGACCCCGAATTGGTCTATCCTGTTTCTAATAGTCTCCAAACCCTGATCAACCGCAAACCTTTCTATATGGGCTATATCCCTATCTAAAAGCTCCAATCGCATTGATGATTTATCCCCGTCCTCTTTGACCGATGATTTTCTCAGGTTGGGGAATTCCGATTCGAGAACCTCTTTGAACCGCTCCGCATACTTGGGGTTCAGGAATTCAACAAGTATCTCAGTGTCGTTGACTCTTTCAAGTTTACTGTACTTAATCTTTTTTTTCCTGACCACATCTTTCAAGTCCTGTGAGATTCTTTCTACAGCATTCTCCACTGCCTTCTCAGTTTCTACCTCTAAGAGGAGATGACTCCCCCCTTGGAGATCCAGCCCCAGTTTAATCTTTTTCTTTGTCCACCATTCAGGCAATTGATCAGAAATTGTAGGGGCAATGTAACCTAGAGCAACCATGGTAACTATAGCGATCAGTGCAGCTTTCCATCCCAAGTTCCTGGACATATCCTTTCTCCAATTTGCCGGGTGGGCCTATTTTTCCTGGATTTCTCCAATTGCCACCCCGCTTTCTTCAAGCGAACCGGCGCAACATAAGGCCGTGCAATGAGCATTCGTATTGATTACTTCCCTTTAAGTATCTCCTTATTACTCATATTACTCACTGCTGAAATTTGGTTTCTGGAGACTTTCACCCTAACCTTGTCCGCTATTTCCAACGTAACTATCGTATCGGTTAGTCCTGTTATCCTTCCGTGAAGGCCACCGGATGTCACAACCGGATCACCCTTTCTCAGATTCGCTAGAAGTCCCCTGTGTTCTTTTGCCCTCCTCTGCTGTGGTCTGATCAAGAGGAAATAAAATATCACAAACATCAGAATCAATGGGACGAAAGCCCCTAGACCCTTTAAACCGCCGCCACCGCCAAGTCCGCCACCCATGGCATATGCAATATCAATCATAAAAATCACCTCCTTAAAAAATCCTTAGTCATTCTCTCCGGAATTTTCGACTGTGCAGTTACAC
>JAUXHQ010000126.1 GCA_030621455.1 Deltaproteobacteria bacterium | reverse complement strand
CCCCAATACTGGAACTCCGCAATTCTCCTCTACAGCACGGCGCACAATCGATTCGTGGCGATTTCCCCGAACCCGATTAAGAATGACCCCCTTTATGGCCACCTCAGGGTCAAGGTGTTGACAGCCGAGGACCATTGCAGCGACCGTGCGGGTTGCCATACTGCAGTCGACTATAATAACCACCGGCATCTGAAGCATCTTGGCGAGCTCGGCCGTACTGTAACTACCCTGTGCGTCCATTCCATCGAAGAGACCCCTGTTGCCCTCCACTATGGCTACGTCGGACTGCCTCACATGGGTTGTAAAGGAAGAAATAAGGGCCTCCCTCTCCATCAAAAACGCATCGAGGTTGTAACAGGAACGATCAGCCGCAAGCCCCAGCCAGGCCGCATCTATATAGTCGGGCCCCTTCTTGAAGGGAGAGACCGCCTTCCCCTTCTTATGGAGACAAGCTACCACACCTACAGTCAAGAGTGTCTTGCCGGAGTTTCCTCGCAATGCGGAGAAAGCTATCCTGGGACAGTCCATATACATTCTCTTTATTCGTCCTCTTCCTCAGTGTCGTGCTGCTTACCTGCGCCCTTCAGTCCGATCAAGGTAGTGCTCCCGCTAGACCAGTACTCAAGGGTCCCCTCAGTGACCATCTTATTTACAAGCTTCTTCACTTCCCTTGGTTTCCTGTCTGGAAAGATCTTATTGAAGTCTTTCAGGTAGAATTTCGTCTTTCCTTTTTTCTTTTTCAGTGTATCGACTATAAGCTGTCTATCCTCTTCAGGCCCCATTGGACACCTCTTTTAATATAAAGGTTCACAGAGATCAGAGATGATTTGTTACCGTACTGATCCCTGTGAACTATTTCTTCGTTCATTAGAATTTGAATTGTGTGCTCTGACGCCAGGTCGTATATGCGAAGCGATAATCGTCGATAAGATGTTCCGAGAAAGGCAGGCCGGTCTTATCAAAAAACCTCTCCCAGCCGATCCTCTCGGCCCAATCACCGATGCGTTCGTATTTCTTTGCGTCATCTACGTATGCATTGAGGATCTTCTTGATCGCATCAACGGTTGACGGCCAACGCGGGGGCTCATTAGGGATAAAGGGAACCACCACCTTGGAGAACTTCGGCTCGCTTATCCTGTTCGATATCTTGCCACCCACAAGCAGGGCAACACCACTTCCCACTTCATCAGCCAACGGCATGCTCGGGCACATGGTATAACAATTGCCGCAGAACATGCACCTCTCATTTTTAACCGCAACGCTCTTCTTACCGTCAACCTTAGCCGGTTTGATAGCCCCGGTTGGGCATGCTGCTATTGCCAACGGGATCTCACACATATTGTCGAGATTCTCATGGTCAAGCATCGGGGGCATGCGATGGATTCCCAGGATGGCGATGTCGGAGCAATGAACCGCGCCGCACATATTTAGACAGCAGGCGAGGGATATTCTGACCTGCGCCGGAAATCTCATGTCCTGGTAATCATCGAACAGTTCGTCCATCACGCACTTTACAACGCCGGAGGCATCAATCGCCGGAGTATGGCAGTGAATCCAGCCCTGGGTATGCACGATGTTGGTAAGACCGGCCCCTGTGCCGCCCCTAGGGAACTTCTTGGACCCTGCCGAAAACTCTCTGCCTTCAAGGTCTTCCATCAAGGGTTTCAACTTTGCTTCGTCATCGACCATAAACTCGACGTTATTGCGGGTGGTGAACCTCATGTATCCGTCGCAGTGTTTATCTGCGATCTCACATATCTCACGTATGTGCGTCACACTCATGAGGCGGCATCCACCGACCCTGACGGTGTAAACCTTGCCACCCGTTTCCGAGACGTGCATAAGTACGCCCGGTTCTAGGATCTCATGGTAAAGCCACTTCCCGTAATTCTCTTTGATTACGTTAGGTAAAAACTCTTTATAATCTTTCGGACCTATATCGGTTATCCTATCCTTCAATGGATCACTAGGATCATAGCCCATTGATAAAACCTCCTATTTCTGGTGTTTTTTCCTGTATTCATTGATATCCCTGTCCCATCCGCCCGGAACATCCTCTTCCTTCCAGAAGATGTAAGGATTAGATCGAGGCTCCTGGATCATTCGAGGGTCAGCATCGAGTTCACAGACTTCGAGGAACTTCTGAAATCCCTCTCTCTGTATCAACTCACCGAGGCGTTCCCTGTTTTTACCCTCTTCAGACCAATAATCCCACACCTTCTCGACCAGATCTTTTAGTTCCTCATACGGCTCCTCGATCTTCATGAACGGGACAGTCAATGTGGACATCTGTGCGCCCTCCAGGATGGGGGCCTTTGCGCCGAAGAGAATGGAGGCGCCTGTATCTTCTCCTATCCTCAGGGCTCTGGGCATCACATTTATACAATGCATACATCGGTTACATTCTTTATTGTAAATCCCCAGTTTCTTTCCATCCCATGACATACATTCGGTGGGACAAAGATCGATCACCTCTTTTTGAATATCGAAGCCCCCCCAGTCACGCCCGGAATGAGCTCCTCCGTTGGGTTTGATCTCACCCCCCACATAGGCCTTGACCGCTTCCTGGTCGATGCGTATATCGTCTCGCCATGTGCCGATAATCGACATGTCGGCCCTGGCAATTGCGGCCACACAACCGTTAGGACATCCATCGAACTTAAACTTGAACTTATATGGAAATGCGGGCCTGTGCAACTCATCCTGATATTCCATGGTAAACGCAGTGCATATGGCCTGGGTATCGTAACAGGCAAATTCGCATCGGGCTTTCCCGATACAGCAGGATGGGGTTCTCAGATTGGAACCGGACCCGCCAAGGTCCTGATCAAGGTTATGGGTCAGTTCCCAGAATACCTCTTCCAACTGGGGCGTAGTGGTCCCCAGCAGGATGATATCACCCGTGGAACCATGCATATTGGTCAGGCCGCTGCCACGCCTCTCCCACAATTCACAAATCTGCCTCAAGTATTCCGAGGAATAAAACTTGCTCGACGGTTGATTGACGCGCATCGTATGGAAGTCTCTCACACCCGGAAACTCTTCGGGCTGGTCGCAGTATCTGCCGATGACGCCGCCGCCGTATCCGAATACGCCGACGATTCCACCGTGTTTCCAATGGACCACCTTGTCCACATATGTAAGTTCAAGAAGACCAAGCAAATCCTCGACGCATTCCTTTGGGGTCTGCAAATCTACATCCGTCTTTTCTCTGGCTTCGGCCTCCTGTTTCATATCGGACACGAAACTTGGCCAGTTTCCTTTCTCCAGCTCGTCCAGCAAAGGAGTCTTATGTCTTGTCATTAAAATACCTCCATTCGTTGTTAAATAAATTGTAACCCTTTTCTACTGACCGACTCTCTCTTCACCCCCTCCCCAAAGATTTCGGAGTCATTAAAACCGTTGGTAGCTCAGACACATACAAAACAAAAACATATGTCTAAATGTGAAGTTATCTTGTTAAAATTGTTCTTAACTTCACGAACGGTAGGCCTCTAACTCCTTTAAAAAATCGGGGTGTACCTCAAACCCAAATGATATCGCCTTGTCGCAATATTCGATGGCTTTTTTAAACTCCCCCTTTTCAACATATGCAACAGCCAGGTTATTATGTGCCACGGCAAAATTTGGAGCAATATCAACTGCCTTCATGCTGTTTTCAATACTCTCTTCAATCATTCCCTGCATGAGATACGCACCCCCAAGCGTGCTAAGTGCCTGGACAAATTCCGGGTCTTTCTTGACCGCCCTTCTCAGCATCTCTATTGCCTTCTCAACCTCACCCTGTTCCAAATAAGCGAACCCCAGATTACCATAAGGAGGAGCAAAGTCGGGCCTGAACTCTATAACATGCTTACAGAGCTCAATCCCCTTTTCCATCTCTCCCCTCTGGAAGTATATACCACTCAGGTTGACGTAGGCTTCCACCATACGAGGACTCTCATTTATTGCCGCCCTAAACTCTGATATCGCTTCATCCCATTTATGATGCTTGACGAGTGCTGTCGCGAGGTTGTAATGCGTAAGGGCGCACCCTGGGTTCTCCCTTAACTTCTGTCTCAGGTCTCTGATATACTCTTCGGTGGAGATCTCTTCACTCATCCTTACCATTCCCTAAAAAGTCCCGGTACCAACAAGAAAACTCGTACATCGCCGTGTGTCGCTCGCTGTCGCCGATAATGCCGACGCATATGTCCCATGCGCCTCTGCCGTAAGCGTTGCTGTATTTTTCGTGGCTGCATGTCTGCAGAAATTCCTTTACCAATTTCACCGCAGTATTTCTATTTTTGTCGATCCTCATGTCGAGGGGATCCTTCGGCTTCTGAAAAGGATCCCACTCGTCATATCCCTTGTTGAGAATCCGTTTCCGCCCCTTGGCAGACATGCCGTCGAATATGGCTCTCTTACTCTTTTCTTCTTCTGGGGAAAGTCTGCTCACTTATACGTCCTGCGATTTATCTTCGTCTTCTTTGACCTTGAAAAAAATATCTCATTTCTGGATGCACATTAGTGAGTGAAAGCGTATGAATGAATATTCATTCATTGCCTCCGACCGATGAAAAATAGCACTTCACCTTGAAGAAGTCAATACTTTTTTGAAGGAAAAGCAATATCAATTGCATCATGAAGGTCGGCGGTCTGCAACAACTCTCACCACTTAATGCATCCTACTACGGATGTCCTTGCCCGCAAGGGGGTTGTAGAGCTTCATGATTGCAGCCTTCATGACATCGAGGGTCTTCATGTCCGTTACAAAACCCAGTAATGTATTCTCTGCCTCTTCCGGAAGCACACAGCAATTCGAAGCGTCTGTGGTCATATCCGGAAAACTCTTGCAGAGCTTTTTATGTTCCTTCTTGTTAAGGCCTACTTGGACCGATTTCTTGCCATCTATCTCCTTCACTTCACCTGCCAACCCCGCATCTTCGATCTTCTTCAGTTTTTCATCATCCATAAAGACATTGACATAATAATCTGCCATCTGATACCTCCCCTTTCTAACTCTTGGATTCGTTACCGTGCTCCATCCGAGTTCGCCAAAAACGGGGACCCTTTGTCACGTTTTTGTCCCGTTCGGGGCGTCCTCACCTTCTTCAATAATCCTGATGGCCCCGGCCTCACATATCACCATACAATTCTCGCACCCGAAGCATTCTCCATCCGTTACCATAGGAGAACAAGCATCCGATCTTTTTACCAGTATCTCATTCGGGCAAACGCAAACGCACAATCCACAACAATTGCACTTTTCTTCGTCTATCAAGATGCTGAACATTTACCAACTCTGATAAATTAATGTGAACCAGCCGGAGCCATACCATACGATGTCCTCGGCAATTCACTTGATCAGCAACAATTAGCAAAAGTTGTGCCGGGATAAACCCGGGCAGGGGAATCCCTTGTTAAAATGTAGAAGCAAGAGCCTAAATACCAGGGATGGACGGCAACTCGAAATCATTTAAATCTCAGGACCATAACTTACTTAATTTGCTGGTGTTTATTGTTAATGTAAGCCCTAATTTTGGGCTTTTGTATCACGGTTGCAAACCCGGTGTCAATAAAAAAATTGAATGAATCTTCATTCATCACCTCACCCGTTTGCGGAGATTCTCACCAAAAACAATAATAATCAAGGTGTTATGGTCTTTTAAAAGGATGAAAGCGGATCATGTTCAGGGTACTTTATGAAGATGACTGGATGTGATTCGATGGCCGAGACGTAAAGAAAATGTAACATCTTTTAATCGTCATTGTTCCTTCAAGATGATAATTTACCCTGTTTATAAAGACTTAGGCAACATTCTTGGATGGTTACAAAAAAGTAACAAATACTGAGACCAAGCCTTGGAATTATCAAACGCGTGTAACCTTTTTTGCATATCTTCCTGGTTTGTTTCTTATTGCCCGTTATTAACCAGCCTCCATCCAGAAATGGTACTTTTTCGTAATCTCTGCGTCAGACTCAGATTTTAACCTTGAACGCGCCCTTAGGGTCTGTCATGAAATAAGTATCACATCTGTGCATCTCATCTTCAGGCCATCTTTGCACGATCCTCAAACACAAAATCCTCGAAATAGGTTCAACTATTCCTCCGGTTTTGCAT
>JAUXHQ010000021.1 GCA_030621455.1 Deltaproteobacteria bacterium | reverse complement strand
CTGCAAATATTGCTCCCATTGTCCGTGGTGGGAGAGGGACGTGGACTCCCTCCGTTAAGAGGCAGGCGATACAAGGCATTTAGTAGGGAGAAACTCATTACTGGAGGAGAAGTAGCATGTTTAGTGAAGACACAAAGGATCAAGACAAAGACTTGTTGAAGAGATGGGGAGAGAAGTATTCGAAATTCTATAAGGAGAAGAAATTTGAGGCTGCCACCGCCTCAGGGATCCCGGTGAAGCCTGTGTACACCCCTTCTGACATTGAGCACATAGACTACGATGAGATCGGCGTTCCGGGCGAGTATCCATATACGAGGGGTATATATCCGCTCCAGTACCAATTTCAACCATGGGTAAATCAGATGAGTCTCGGGTACGGCCTGCCCGAACACACAAGAGAGAGGATGGAGATGTTAAAAGACGCGGGCATGAAAGGGTATTTCGGCGCCCAGTCATATAACCTTCCTCACGATCTCGTGTCCAAGGTCGGTCTTGACCCGGATTCTCCCGAAGCGAGGGGTCTGGTTGGGCGAGGAGGGGTGAACATCAGTACCATTGAAGACCTTGACCGCATATTCCATGATCTCCCCCTCGACAAGACCCAGATCGTTCAAAATATAGGCAGCGCCACCATGGCAGGGCTGGCACTGTATATCGTTTACGCCGAAAGGAGGGGATTCCCCAGGGATACGCTCGGAGGCAACAGCATGAACTGGCTCTATAAGGCGCCCTTTGTGGATTATGCAATGTTTCCGCCTAAGAGCGCCTTTAAGCTGATGGCGGAGTTCATAAAGTTCTGCAGTAGAGATATGCCCAGGTGGAACACCACCAATATAGCGGGTTACTTTATAGAAGAGGCCGGCGGCAACGCGATCCAGGAAGCGGCCTTTACAATGGCAACGAGCATAGCTATTACGGAAGAGTGTATAAAGGCCGGTCTACATCCCGACGACTTCTTGCCTAGATTCAGTTTCCAGTTTGCGCAGGGGAACGATTTTCTCGAAGAGATAGCAAAGATACGGGCAATAAGAAAGATGTGGGCTAAGATAAACAAGGAGAGGTTTGGATGTGAGAAGCCTAAATCGATGCAATTGAGGATGCACATACACACATCCGGTTGCTCTCTTATGGCTCAGCAGCCACTCGTCAACATCATACGGGCTGCCTTCCATACACTGGGGGCGGTCCTTTCAGGTACAAATGCCATGCATACTTCCGCATATGATGAAGCGTTGGGGTTACCTACGGAAGAGTCGGCCACTTTGGCATTACGGACGCAACATCTTGTGCTTCACGAGACCCACATTCCAAACGTCTCCGATCCTCTGGCTGGTTCGTATTATCTGGAATGGCTCACAGACAAGATCGAGAAGGAAGCAAATAAGCTCATAGAGAAGATAGACGGGATGGGATACGTCAAGGCATGGGAGACGGGTTGGTTTAAGGCTGAACTTGCAAACTCAGCCTACAAGTGGCGTGAAAGCATGGACAAGGGAGACAGGGTCGTAGTGGGAGTAAACAAGTACGTGTCTGAAGAGGAACAGAAGGTTCCGGTATTCAAGCTCGACCCCAAGATAGAACAGACTGCGGTGGAAAGGGTGAAAGAGTTCAGGGCTAAGCGGGATAATGCAAAGACAAAGGCCGCCCTGGACGGTCTGAGGGAAGTGGCCAAGAAGGTGGATAAGGATTGGCCTGATGGAGGCGATCTCATGCCATCCATTATTGAAGCTGCAAAGGCCGACGCCACATTGGGAGAGATGCAGGGGGTTCTCAAGGAGGTGTTTGGCTGGGGGTACGCCTGTTAGGGATATGTAAGTATGACAGGGAGGTTGAGATGGACTTCGAGTTTTCCGAAGAGCAGAAGCTGTTCAGAAGAACGGCTTCTCAGTTTGCCGGTAAAGAGATTGCCCCCCTGGTAGATGAACTAGAGGACAGGGAGGAGTTCCCATCCAGGCTCCTCAAGAGGATGGGAGACTTGGGGTTCTTGGGCATACCCTATCCTGAGAGATACGGAGGCTCAGGGGGCGACGTGGTGACACTCTGTATCTTTCTTGAAGAACTGGCCAGTGTATCTACTGCTGCCGCAATAGCCGCTGTTGTTCAGATAAATGGCGTGGCCGCACCGGTTTTCCTCTTTGGAACTGAAGACCAGAAAGAAAAATACCTGGTGCCGAGCATAAGAGGTGAAAAGATAGGGAGCATTGCCATTACCGAACCTGACGCAGGCTCGGATACGGCATCTATCCGGACCCTAGCCAAGAGAGAGGATAACGGATACGTCATCACCGGGACGAAGATATTCTGTACAAACGGGGGTATTGCAGACCTGTTCTTTGTAACGGCAGTTACAGACCGTAGCAAGGGTAGTAAAGGGATCGGCATCTTCGTGGCTGAAAGGGGAACCCAGGGCCTGACTGTCGGCAGGAATATAAAGAAGCTGGGGCTCCATGGTCTCGGCACCTATGAGGTGATCTTCGAGGGATGCAGGGTTGAGCAGGGCAGCCTCTTGGGTGACGAAGGCAGGGGGTTCTACAACTTGATGAGGTCAGTGGAGAGGAACAGGATAGGGGTCGCAGCCATGGCCGTGGGTCTTGCCAGGGCGGCCTTCGGCGACGCCCTTCCCTATGCTAAGGAGAGGGTACAGTTCGGAAGACCGATCGGCAAGTTTCAGGGAATCCAATTTATGTTGGCGGATATGGCCATGGAAATAGAGCTGGCCACTCTTATGGTCTATAAGGCTGCATGGATGGATGATCGAGGTCTCCCATGCAATAAGGAGGCATCCATAGCAAAGCTCTACGCATCGGAGATGGTGAACCGGGTGGCGTATAAGGCCCTGCAGATATACGGTGGGTACGGTTACATGATGGAGTATCCCTTGCAGAGGTACTTCAGAGATGCGAGGGTCTTTGAGATTTTTGAGGGGACCTCAGAGATACAGAGGGTAATCATCGGCAAAGAGCTTGGGCTTTAGTCTCAGCATTAAGTCCTGACGGGCCTTCACCCTACCCTCGGCGTGCCTGGCAGAGTTTCACTGAGAGCGACTGCCAAAAATGGCCAAGATGGGCTTGTTAAGAGGTTTTTAAACACATTATGAGAAATGGAGGTATGGAGATGGGATGGACTGAGTGGGAAGGGGTAAAGGAGTACAAATTTAACGACATAATCTGTGAAAAGAAGTACCACAGCGATGGAGGGGGCGTATCGAGAATCACCATCAACAGACCGGAGGTTTACAATGCATTTACCGGGGATACCATAGATGAGGTCTGTCTTGCGCTGGACGACGCCAGTCATGACAAGACTATCGGCGTAGTTGTCCTTACAGGCGCCGGGGACAAGGCTTTTTGCACAGGAGGAGACGTGGCATGGGAAAAGGAAGGTCAGGATAGTCCCGTCAAGGGTTCAAGGTTCGTACTCTCAGGTGGCAGACCCGTCATAAACTCGTTTGTGCGCAGATGCAGGAAGCCCGTGATAGCCGCAGTAAAAGGTTATGCCATCGGCGGCGGTCACCACCTGGCCTACATGTGCGACTTTACCATCGCAGCGGAGAACGGGAGGTTCGGACAGACCGGCCCCCGGGTGGGAAGTCCGGCAGACGGTCTCTGCGTTGCTTATCTGACCTTTGTTGTCGGCGCCAAGAAGGCAAGGGAGATATGGATGTTGACCAAACAGTATTCGGCCCAGGAGGCGCTGGACATGGGATTGGTGAACGCCGTGGTTCCCCTTGAAAAGCTCGATGAGGAAGTGGACAGTTGGTGTGAACGCATCCTCGCCCACTCTCCGGAGTGCATATCTATATTGAAGGCAAGCTTCGACAGTGTCATGGACCACCTTGACGGATCGCTGGGCCGACTTCAAAATCTCATATCCCCGGATTTCTTTGACGGGACGGATGTAAGAGAGGCCCAGAGCGCATTCTTTGAAAAGAGAAAACCAAATTTCTGGAAGCATCGGTCAGAGTAGGTCCTGTAAGGGCCTCAAGACCATGATGTTCTCGTCCCCAACCCCTCCGCTACAGAAAAGGACCCCGCCTACACTTTGCCTTTTCTAACCACACACCGATGGGGAGGGGCGGGACGGGGCTTGAAAAGACCTATAATTTTGCGGGCCTTTACCCACAGAGGAATCCCGATGGCGGGCCATATCTGTGCCAGGTCAGAGAGACATCCCAAGAATGTAATGGCTCCGGATCGTTGTTTTATGGACACGCCGGAAAGGATTTTTGAGAAGGGCTCGTAAGGAGGTATTCTATGAAAGCGATTGACATGCAGGTATGCACAAGCACAAGGGAAGGGATCGGTCGTATGATAAGAGACGACGAGATCCTGGCGGAATTGACCCAGTATTTCAGGTCACCGGGTGACTATTTCAAGACAGAAGAGGAGTTTATACAGGGACTTAGAGAAAGCGATGTCCAATGCGTCATATGTGGTGGTACGTGGAAGTTCATGGGATGGAAGGATTTTGATGTGATCAGGGAGAGAAACGATTACATCGGCCACCTCATAAAGGATTATCCGGATACAGTTCTCGGCGCCTGGGTCAGTCTCGACCCTGATTGGGGTTTGAAGGGCATGAGGGAGCTGGAGAGATGTATAAAGGATTTAGGTACTTTCGGTATTGCGGCGTGTGGTTCGCTGAGTAATACGCCTGCAAACGACAAATCATTTTATCCCTTTTATGAGTTATGTATTGAAGCAAATGTGCCCATAAAGATATGGGTGGGCCACATAGCGGTCCAAGGTCGCGGTTTACGGCTCTGGACGGAGAACCCTATCCCCAATGTGGATGACGTTGCCGCTGACTTTCCCGAGTTGCAGATAGTCTGTGCCCACCATCCCTGGCCCTTTCACAACGAAATGGCGTCCGTGCTGATCCACCATCCCAATGTTTTCAACGAGCAACACGGCTGGTCACCCAAGTATTTCCAGGAGTCTTTCAAAAAAGATATTAATTCCCGGTTACAGGACAAGATAATGTTCGGATCTGATTATCCTTATTTTTCCTACAAGAGGCTGTTACCTGACTGGGATTCGGCAGGGTTTAAACCGGAAATACTGGAAAAGGTTCTTTATAAGAATGCTGCGAGGGTATTGGGAATTAAATGACGCTTGAGACGCTACCTTTTTGTAAGAATAAAGGAATGGCAGTTTGCCGGTGGTCAGAGGGCGCTTTGAACGGCACTCTGACCACCGTTCGTCAAAAGGAGGCTTAACGCGTGGACAAAAACGCCGTTGGAAAGGAGATCGGGCCATTTTCATATGTTACATGGGGGAGAAAGATAAGACAGTTTGTAGATGCGACAGGAGACCATAACCCTCTTTACATTAATCAAGAGTTTGCCAGGGACTCCAAATACGGAGGGACCATAGTACCGCCTGCCATGGCAAACGCTTATTTTGTCGGCACACCCATATGGAGCGTAGTGGAGGTGTGCAAGATAGACAGGGCACGGGCTCTGCATGCAGAACAAGAGTATGAGTTTCTTAAACCCATAAGACCCCTCACGCTGTTGTCCACATACTATAAGATAGTAGATGTTTACGAGAAGAAGGGGTTAAGTTTTGCAGTGGTGGAGGGTATCACTAAAGATGAAGATGGGGACATTGTCCTCAAAGGCAAGATTAAGTTGATAGAGAGATAAGAAAACGGGGGTGATTTTATTGAAAGATATATACTACGAGGATGTTAATGTAGGCGATGAGATCCCTGCCCTGAAGAAGACGATCACATCAGGGCAAATCCTCGATTATGCTGATGCCTCTGGGGATTACAACCCTATCCACGTGGACGAAGAATTTGGGAAGAAGGCGGGATTGGGAGGTATAATCGCTCATGGGCTTCTGAGTTTTGCCTTCATAACACAGCTGATGACCGACTGGCTTCCGGATCCGATGAGCCTCAAAAAGATCTGGGCAAGGTTTGTCAATATGGTAAGGCCCGGGGAAGAATTCACAATAAAGGGTAAGGTAAAGGAGAAATACACCAAGGATGGTTTGAACTATGTTGATTGTGAGTTGACATCGGAAAACCAGAAGGGTGAGAAGGCCATCATAGGAAGAGCCACGGCGGTTCTTCCCTCAAAGGTCGGCTAGCTGGGAGGGTTGATGCTATGCTGTACAGGCTTACCGACGAGCAAGAGATGCTCCAAAAGACCATGCGTAAGTTAGCTGTTGAGAAGATCGCACCCAGGGCAGGAGAAATCGATGAGAAGGAGGAATTTCCAAGGGATATCCTGGAAATTCTCCTCGAACATAAGGTCCTTGCCTTGCCGTTTCCTGAAGAGTATGGTGGACTGGGTGTTGATCTCCTGACTTACTGCTTGGTGGTGGAGGAGTTGTCAAAGGTTGGCCTTACGGCTCTGCCTTTTTTGACGAGCCATTCGGGGGCACTGGATTGTTTCATGACAGGAGGGACCCCTGAACAGAAGAGAGAGTATCTCTCCAGGCTCTTGGCCGGTGAGTTTTTTGCCTTTGTCCTTACAGAACCTGATGCGGGTTCTGATGTGGCATCCATGCAAACCAGAGCTGTCCTCCAGGGAAACAATTATGTCTTGAATGGCACCAAGTGTTTTATCAGCAATGCCGATAGTGCGGACATACTGATGGTATACGCAAAGACCGACCCCAAGGCAGGTATAAGAGGGATAAGTGCCTTTGTCGTGGAAAAAGGGACCCAAGGCTTTCACATCAGCAGAAAAGAGAAGATGATGGGTGGCAGGGCATTCCAGAGCTGCGATGTTGTGTTCGAGGACTGCCCAATACCTGAGGAAAACCTGTTGGGGAGAGAAGAGGGTAAGGGGTTAACCATTATCCTGGAGTTTTTGCATAAAGGGAGGATAATAGTGGCGGCGAGCGCTGTAGGGCTAGCCCAGGGCGCCCTTGATTATGCCATCAATTTTTCAAAAGAGCGTATTCAATTTGGCAGGCCCATCGCTCAATTCCAGGGGATACAATTCATCTTCGCTGACCTGGCATCTCAACTGGAGGCTGCAAGGCAGCTGACATATAAGGCTGCCAGCGTTGCAGAAGATGGCGGCAAGGAAGGGATGAAACTGGCCTGCATGGCCAAATACCTGGCTACCGGGATATGTATGAAGGTTACTACTGATGCCGTACAGATCTTGGGGGCCTCCGGTTACATGAGAGATTACCCGGTGGAGAGGATGATGAGGGATGCGAAGTGTCTTCAAATCCTTGAGGGTACCACACAGATACAACAGGTGGCAATCGCCAGGATCATTCTGGAAGAGTGAGCTTAGACCAAATGGACGCTAACTAGTGCCCATCCATAAATGGACTTCTTGAGAAAATGGGCACGAGTTGGTTTCCAATTCAGAAATGAGCAATTTTTTCTCTGAGCAAGGCCGCACAATGGTTTGTGCCGAGGCGTACATGATCTTACGTCGCAGGCGGAAACCAGAGGAGAACGCAGCTCAGGGGAAAAAGGGCCATTTCTGGATGGAAACTAACTACTGGAGGTGCTGGATGGGAGATAAGGATATCCTTATTGAGAAACTGGATGGTGTGGCAACAGTGACTTTAAATCGGCCGGAGGTAAAGAATGCCTTGAGTATGGAGATGATAAAGGGCCTCAAAGAGATTGTTGATGGCTTTGGGGAAGATGATAGCGTAAGGGCCGTTATAGTAACCGGGGCCGGCGACTCGTTTTGTTCGGGGGCTGACCTGAGCTGTGTTCAGGCGGATAGCTCCTTTGTAAAGGTAGGGTGCCCCTCTGCCCAGGAAGTGGTTACGAGCATCATGAACCTGGAAAAGCCGGTCATTGCGGCAGTAAACGGTTTTGCTACGGCCGGGGGATGTGAACTTGCCATAGCGTGTGACATAAGGATCGCGGCGGAGGAAGCGAAGTTCGGTGAGCTTTTCATAAAGATCGGGTTAATACCTGGAATGGTGGGCATCTACCTCTTGCCGAGGCTAATCGGTCCGGGCAGGGCAAAAGAGTTCATCTTTACCGGTGATATCATAGATGCCGATGAAGCGGAGAGGATAGGCATGGTTAACAGGGTGGTGCCGCTTGAAAGCCTGTTGGACGAGGCAAAAAAACTGGCAAAAAAACTGGCCGCAGGACCTCTCTTGGCCATCGGAAAGGCGAAATCTGCCATAAATAGAAGCCTCGATTCGGATTTGAGAGGGACCCTCGATCATATGGTGGCGGTCCAGATGAAACTCTGTGATACTGAAGACCACAGGGAAGGGGTGGCTGCATTCCTGGAGAAGAGAAGACCGAAATTCAAGGGGAAATAGGGACTAGGAGGTTTTGATGGACTTTGAATTTACCGAAGAGCAAGAACTCTTCAGAAGAACATCTTCTCGGTTTGCCGACAAGGAGATTGCACCCATGGTGGATGAACTTGAGCAAAGAGAGGAATTTCCGGTTGAGGTGCTCAAGAGGATGGGGGAATTGGGGTTCTTAGGCATACCCTATCCAGAGAAGTATGGGGGCTCTGGTGGAGACGTGGTAAGTCTCTGCATCTTTCTCGAAGAATTGACTCGTGTATCTCCAGCCGTGGCCGGCGCTACGGTTGTCCAGATAAATGGTGTGGCCGGCCCGGTCGCCCTCTTCGGAACAGAGGATCAGAAACAGGCCTACCTTGTGCCGAGCATTAGAGGGGATAAGATAGGGGCAATCGGCATGACCGAGCCCGGCGCCGGTTCTGATGTTGCGTCTGTCCGGACCTCAGCAGAGAAAGAGGACAGCGGGTACCTTATCAATGGCACGAAGATGTTCTGTACAAACGCTGGGATCGCAGATCTGTTCTTTGTAACCGCGGTTACGGATAGAAACAAGGGCATAAAGGGGATCAGTATCTTCGTGGTTGAGAGGGGGACCCGCGGTCTCACTGTGGGCAGGAATATGGGGAAGCTGGGGCTCCACGGTCTTGGCACGTATGAGGTTATACTTGAGGGATGCAGGGTTGAGCGCTTCAGCTTGCTCGGTGAGGAGGACAGGGGTGTTTATAACCTCATGCGATCTGTGGAGAGAAATCGGATATCGGTCGCAGCCATGGCAGTGGGCCTCGCCAAAGCCGCATTCGATGACGCTGTTCGCTACGCCCGGGAGAGGGTACAATTTGGAAAACCGATCGGCAAATTTCAGGGGATCCAGTTTATGTTGGCAGATATGGCTGTGGAGATAGAACTGGCCACTCTCATGGCGTATAAGGCTGCATGGATGGATGATCGGGGTATGCGATGCAACAAGGAGGCCTCAATAGCCAAACTGTACGCATCTGAAATGGTGAATCGCATAGCATACAAGGCCTTGCAGGTACATGGCGGGTATGGTTACATGATGGAATACCCGTTACAGAGATATTTCAGGGATGCCAGGGTCTTTGAGATATTTGAGGGGACTTCTGAGATACAGAGAACGATTATAGGCAGGGAACTCGGACTCTGACTTAAAAATAACCTTTGCCCGCGATTGGCTCTCAACAAAGATCGGCAGGGCCAGGAAAGAGGGAGGAGGATATCATGAGTTCAACAACGTTGGAACTGAAGAAGGAAATAGCAGTAAAGGGATTCAGATCAATTCAGAGGGGGTTCGACCCCACTGAGATAGAGAGTCCCTATGCCCCTGGGGTGAGGATATGCCTTGACAGGGCCCGTCTTCTGACCCAATCCTACAAGGAGACAGAAGGGTTGCCCATAGTATTAAGAAGGGCTATGGCTCTCGCCAAGATCCTGGAAAACGTGAAGATATACATAGGGAACAGAGAACGTATAGTGGGAAATACGGCCTCCACGCCCGATGCTCTTGTTCCGTATCCGGAATATTACTGGAGGTGGCTGGACAAGCAGATTGATCGATCCTATAAAGGTATGCTCGATGATGCAGACAGGGAAGAACTTCACGAGATTTACAGATATTGGCGGAATATATCGGTCCAGGGAAAGGAACGCGACCTGGTTCCTGAGGACGTAAAACCATACTGGAAGTTCAGCGGTCCCATCTTTTGGGGTTATTATTATGAATCAGGGGTGCCGAACTTCGGAAAGCTCTTTGAAGTAGGCCTAAAGGGATTGATAGTGGAGGCGGAGATTAAACTAAATAGTCTCGGTTCGCGGGTGGACAAAGAGTATTATGAGAAGATGAATTTTCTTAAAGCGGTAATCATATCCTTAAAGGCGGCCGTTACATTTGCGAAGAGATTTGCCTCATTGGCCCGGGAAATGGCGGATAATGAGAATGATCCACAGAGAAGAGAAGAGTTGGAGAATATCTCCGCAATATGTGACCGTGTGCCGGAAAGTCCGCCCGCAAACTTCCACGAGGCATTACAGTTCATATGGTTTATTACGCTCGTTTCCCGCGTGTATGAGCTCAATATGAACGGTTATGCGTTAAGGCTTGACCAGCTCTTATACCCGATATACAAAAAAGACAGGGAAGAGGGCAGGGTTACCAGGGAAGAGGCTCAGGAGTTGTTGGAGTTCTTATGGCTGAAGTTCAATTCAAGAGGAGAACTCGTAGCACCACTCATGGGAAGCGGCAATGTGGGCTTCCACCCCAATGTAACGTTCACCATTGGAGGGGTCACCCCGGACGGTGAGGATGCCACAAATGAGATGAGCTATATAATTCTCGATGCATCGAAGGTGATCAGGGGAACACAGCCGCAGATCGCCTTCAGGTACCATGACAATGTACCGAAGGACCTCCTTATGAGCGCCGTGGACCTCCTGAAGACCGGTGTAGGGTATCCTCCTTTCTTCAATGACAAGGTGGCGATACAGATGATAGTGAACGAGGGGATACCCATAGGGGACGCCAGGAACTATGGGATAGAATCATGTATGAGATGGACCATACCCGGGAAGAACATAACCTATCGAGCCATATCCGGGGTTCTGGTGGGTCCCAAGTGCCTGGAACTGGCCCTCAATCAGGGTGTTGACAAATTCAGCGGAAGGCAGATAGGGATTTCCACCCCTGACCCCTTGGCTTTCACTTCTGTTGACGATGTGATGGACGCATACCTGGAACAGGTGAGATTCTTCATGGATAAACTCGCCAAGATAGCCAATATGGCGGATGTCCTTTATGAGGAGTATTTGCCCAGACCCTTCCTTTCTTCTTTGCTTGATGGCTGTATTGAACGGGCGGAAGATTGCAGGAAGTGGTCCTATTTCGACAAGAAGATAATGGCGCCCATAGGTCTCATCAATGTAGCGGATGGTCTGACGGCCATGAAGAGGCTTGTCTTCGAAGAAAAGAAGGTAAGTATCTCCGAGCTTCTCGACGCACTGAAGAACAACTGGGAGGGCAAAGAAAAGTTGCGGCAGATGTTCCTCAATGCCCCCAAGTTCGGTAATGATGACGATTATGCTGACGAAATGGCGAAAGTTGTGCAATTTAGTACAGCAGCAGAGATGAAGCGGGTGAAGAACTCCAAGGGGAATTATTATCAGGTCGACGGGAGCGCGGGAGCCAATTACTTTGGGTACAGTGCGCTTACCTGGGCTACTCCGGACGGTAGAAGGGATAAGGACCTCTTTGCAGACGGCACCTTGTCGCCTGAGCGCGGGGCGGACAAGAAAGGTCCCACAGCGGTACTTAAATCCACCTCAAAGATAGACCCCTTGACAACCTATACCCTACTTCTCAATCAGAAGTTCTCGCCTCGATACCTGGGAGAGGAGTACAAGGAATTGTTCACCTCTTACATAAAGACATGGGCTGATCTGGGTCATTTTCATATCCAGTTTAACGTGACGGACAAGGAGACCCTGTTGGCTGCCCGGAAAAATCCACCCGAGTATGCTGATCTTGTTGTGAGACTGGCTGGTTACAGCGTCTACTTCGTCGATTTGCCGAGGATGATGCAAGATGAAGTCATGAACAGGACAGAACACAGGCTTGATGGGTGAGAAGAAAGGAGGATGAGATGACCGAAAAGAAATTCAAATACAGTCTCAAAGGTCCCCAGTGATCAAATTATGGAGTGTTTGTTCTACGTGAGGATTTCCTACGATCGCTCTGCAATAGATTTGAATATGAGCTCGTTCTCCGCTGCCGCTGGAGTTCTTCTCATCTCTTCCCAGGTGTCGACCCCGCAGGCCGGATTCTGGGCTTTGGAGTAAATCTCTTACTCTTTACACTTGCATGGACACGAACCTGAAGACTGTGGAAAAGGAGGAAAAGGTATATATGTTCCACAATGTCGTCCAGCTTCGTCCCAGACCCAAAATTACCAGTAACTCCCATCTTTTCCAACAGTGGTCTGTCTTCCTCCGGGATGATG
>JAUXHQ010000263.1 GCA_030621455.1 Deltaproteobacteria bacterium | reverse complement strand
CATCAACTAAAGGAGTGACGTTTATTTCAGAAAGCAACCCCCTGCCTTTCGGTTTATTATTCATCGCTACCTAGTGTCCATCCATAAATGGTCTTTTTGCACAATATCTGCGTTATACTCAAAAAATAATCCTCGGAATATTAAACATATGCCTGTGGTTATTTTTTTCGCATGCCTTGATCTTGAACAAAAATCCTCATTTCTGGATGGACACTACCTAGTTTTCGTTCAGGCGCTATTTACCCAAGACATGCCTTTCAATAATATTGAGAAATTCCGAAGAAAAATTTTCCATGTCCAAGGTCAGTACCGTGACTTTATTGAGATAATAATTGTACGCCACAACTGCAGGTATCGCCGCAGCCAAGCCGGCCGCAGTGGCTATCAATGCCTCGGATATCCCTGGTGCGACAACGGCCAAGCTGGCAGAACCTTTAATCCCAATGCCTCGAAACGCATTCATTATACCCCAGACTGTTCCAAACAGTCCGATGAAAGGGGATGTGTTACCAGTAGTTGCCAGAAAAGGAAGCGCCTTTTCCAGCCTTGTGGTTTCAGAGGTTACCGCCTGCCTTAATGCCCTACTCACGTTATCAATTCCGCTCAATTCAGTACTTATTGAGGAAATATCATCAGGCTTCTCCCTCTCAATGGGATCGGCCTTAGCCCTGCTGAATTTACTCAATTCGACATACCCCGCCCGAAATACCTCAGCAAGAGGGCTGTCCTTCATCTTCTTTGCCTCTCCAAAAATCATGGGGAGCTTTTTGCTCTTCCAGAAAAATTCCAGGAACTCCACGGACTCTCGCTCCGCCCGCCGGATCAACCTGAACTTATCGAAGATTATGGTCCAGGAAACAACGGAGAAAATCAGTAAGACCACCAAAACAAGCTGAACCATCGGTCCGGCGTTGAGTACTATGTGGCCCACGCCTCCTTTTAGAGAGTTCTCCAAATATCCGGGTGCAAGGAAACCTAAAAATGATAATATGCTATTCACATGATTCTCCTAAACCTTTTATTGCTGCAAATTCTAGCCACTTTCTCGCGCAAAGTCAAATGAATCTTTTCTTGATCATTTTGAGGCCACCTTCATTCCGTCAACATATCCTTTGATGCCCATGAATATAGAGGAAGCTACGTTGTCCAGATAGCTTTTACACTTAAGTCTCTTTTCCTCCCTTCTATTACTGATAAAAGAGACCTCCACTAGAACACTTGGCATTTCCGCACCGATAAGCACGTAAAAAGGGGCCTGTTTCACGCCAAGATCTTTAATCCCTGAATATTTCGGGCCGAGATTCTTCAACATGGATACCTGTACATACTCGGCAAGCCGACAGGATTCATTGACTTTTGAGTTCATCATAAGGTCGCGCAATATGGACTGGAGATCACTTATCTTCTTGGCTGAGGTGGCGTTTTCTCTCGCTGCCACACGGATGGCCTCCTCATCTGAGGAAAGGTTCAGAAAATACGTTTCAATCCCGTGGGCCTTCCTGTTGTGGCTTGCGTTGGCATGAACAGAAATGAACAGGTCCGCTTTTTGCGTATTTGCGATAGCAGTCCTTTCCTCCAGAGGGATGAACCGATCATCTCTCCGGGTCAAGACCACCTCGCAACCCAGTTTTTTCTTGATTATCTTTTCCAGTTCCTTGCTGATCTTCAAGACCACATCTTTCTCCCTCAGCCCTGAAGGTCCGATAGCTCCCGAATCACGTCCTCCATGTCCCGGATCAATGACTATCTTGCCAACATGAAGACCTAATTGCTGACTCAAGGACAACCCCTTGGAACCCTTTGACTCCGAATCCCGTTTCTTGGCAGAGAGCCTATCGCCTATCACATCGACGACGATTCGAAATGGGTCTTGTAATGGGAAAATTTTGTAGCTTTTGATGCCATCAATATCGAGCACCACCCTTACGGAACCCGCCTTGTGCTGTCCTGCTCGGACCCTCTTTAAGAGGCCGTCATGAATAGGAATCGATTGTTCCAGACCTGGACCGATCCTTGTATTATGCAAATCGATAAACAGACGCGGTGGTTTGTTAATGGAAGGGTCTTTTCGCAGAAGACGCTCGGAATATCGAACCGCTTCGTTAACATGAATCACAACCCTCGTATAATCAGGGTTAGACCAATATCTAATCCCTGTAACCGGCTTTAGGCCTGATATCTTTGTGGCAGAGGGTTTCTTCGACACGGTAGATGGTCTGTACTGCTTCAATTCATTCAATTTCAGTTTCGCTTTTCCAGTTACGTTCCCCATCGGAAAATTGGAGATAACTTTAGCATACTCCTTATACGCCCTAGATTTATCATTCTTGTATTTGTCGTAGATGCCGGCAATCCTGAACTGAGCGTCATCCGCCAGTATGCTCTTAGGATATTTCTTGATCATTATCTGATAGCCGCGAATCGCGGAATCCAGATCAGCTTTCCTTCCGGAGTAGCCATACAGGTAGAGATAAATCTTTCCAATCATATACATGGCGTCATCAGCTTTGGACCCCTCCGGATAACTCTTGTAGACCTTCTCGAATTTCTTGACACATCCAATCCAGTTACTCCGGTATCGTCTCTTGGCTTTCAACACCTCCAGGGACCGGAACGACTTATAAGCCTCTCGATACCCTCTCACGCTGCCATCCCCGTGGACATTAGATACAACAAACAGGGATAACAGAAGACCGACTGTTATGAGTGCAGTAACCCTTCTCTTCATAATACTTACCGATAACGTCTCCAGAAATTTTAAAACTCAATTATGAGCTACAATGGCTGAAAGGCATAATTATTTCTGTTCTTGAAGTGTCTCTGGTGATTCAGTTAACAGGATTGTGTCAAGCGGTAAACCTGCCCAACTGCACAGGTCGAAAAATTGCGGCACCTATTGTCCATTGCCCTTTGGTAGTGGGGGGACAGACGCCGTATCTCTTGTGTTACGTGTTGGATAGGTGACGGTGGTATCCCCAGAGGGCGCCCATAGCCCTGACCGCCCTTTCAGGGGATGGAAATACAGGCACCCCACCTTCCTCAAGAATTTCGGCACATTCTCGCACCAGACTGTCCTCACCTATCGCCCACCCTATCACCGGCTTTGTCCACAATTGTCTTAAATTGCTCAATATATCTTCGAAATCTATCCCCCAAGCCAACCTGTTGAGCACAAAACAGGAAAGGACCATATCCACATTTGGATCCTC
>JAUXHQ010000192.1 GCA_030621455.1 Deltaproteobacteria bacterium | reverse complement strand
TATGGGCGCTTTTCACTTTCTCATATGTCCTAATGCCTAATACAAAGGTCAACATTAGGTCCGGTTTGTTGGGCGGCATAATTGCAGGAACAATATACCAGTTCGTTCAATGGGGATATATATGCTTCCAGGTCGGCATAGCGCGCTACAATGCTATTTATGGCAGTTTTGCCGCTTTCCCTTTGTTTTTAATATGGATGCAGCTTAGCTGGCAGATAGTCCTTATTGGAGCTGAAATTTCATTTGCCCATCAAAATGTTGATACATATGAGTTTGAACCTGATTGTTTACGCATAAGTTCTCTCTTTAAAAGATTACTCTCTCTCCAGGTTGCCCATCTATTAGTTAAAACCTTCCATAAAGGCGAAAAACCATTAACCGCCACCGAAATTTCACATACATTAGAGAGTCCTATCCGTTTGGTTCGGTCTATACTACATGAATTAGTTAAAAGCGGCAATTTTACCTATGTCAGTGCTGAAAACCACAAGAATTCAGCATATCAACCTGCCCGTGACATCAATCTTTTTACCATAAAGTATATTATTGAGGCCTTGGAAGATAATGGGGTCAATGAGATACCCATTGCTCAGACCGAGGAATTGAAAACATTATCAGACTCTCTACAAGTGTTTAGAGACACTATTGAAAAATCTCCGGCAAACAGACTTCTGAAGGATATATAAACAACAAGCCTAAGGGATGAGTATATAACCGGTTTACCCGGATGTCTTACGATACATTTTAGTCTCATTATTAATTTGAGACACTTTAATTGTTTCCATCCTCTTCCATGAAACATCTTCTTAACTAAGAAGACACACCACGCTTCGTGGCATATACCACTCACCTCTAGTTTATCCTTGCCGAGCATTCTATACTGATATACATTCTTTGATGACGTGCCTTCGCTTTTGGGATTCTTGTCATCTGGCATCCTTGGTCTTAGACGGTTACTTAGCCAGTGCTTATTCCCTGTTATATCAATATGTTACCTTTACCAACCTATAAACTGATACATGGTGTCTCATGGTTGTCTCATATAACTGCCTTACAGTTCCTGTACACGGTGATTAGTCTCCCCCATAACTTATTGATTTAACGGATTTTATTGCAATGTTCAACCTTGAACCCATTTTGTTGGCACAGATTTTGCGGATTGTTGAATTCAAGCTTGCTTTTCCTCTCCCCTCAAACAGAAAGGTGATTAGTCTGACGACATGGAATTATCAGATTTACATAAAATAGCCGGGAAGGGAGGTGAATTCTTGATAACATTTGGCAAACACAAAAGATTTTCCAGTGAAACGATGATTCTTAGAGGGGAGGTTGAGAATAGAATGGAGTAGACCCTGGTAGGGCTACTATCGGACAAAGTTAGAAAGTAGATAAAGATAATTGAGGTTGCGTTTCATTTTAAGAAGATTAGGTAGTCCAGACACGGAAAAGGAGGAAAGATACATGGCAACAGCACAAGTTCAAGTTGAAAAAGGCAAGGATCTGAAGGAACTGGAAGAGAAACGGCAGTGGTGGTGGGTATCTGAGAAGACCCGTTCCAAACGCCTCGATTATTTGCGCAAGGCGGTGTGGAAGAAAGGGGCCAGCGGAGGACTGTATCAACCGGGCATAAAGATCGACCTGACATTTCCCCAGCTATTTACCAAGGCATGGAAAGAGAACGAGGGTGAACCCATCATGCTGAGAAAGGCCCGTGCCCTGGCCTATGTGATGGACAATACCCCGATCTTCATTACAGACCAGGCACAGCTTGTGGGGTATGTCGGGAGCGCACCCCATGAGATGGTTTCATACTGGCAGGCGGCGAGTATGATCAACGAGGAGGTTTACAACGAGCAGGGCATCATCCCGGAACCTGAGGAAGAGTCTTTGAAGGTCATCGCAGAACTCAATGATTACTGGGGCGGGCAGACCGCTCTTGACAATCTGGTCAGAGTAATGGACCCGGAGGATGCGGTCAAGTACATGAGCGGCGCCATCTCCATAGGTGTTCCCTCATCGGCGGTTACTTACGGCACTAAGGATTTCCGGTTTCTGTTTAAAGGACTTGACGCTATACTGGACCAGATTGACGGGTTGATGGAAGAGACGGAAGAGAAGCTGCAGGGCAACCCGTCACCTGACCTTCTTCCTCTGTATGAAAAGTTGCCGAAGTGGGAGGCGATGCAGACGGTGTTGGAGGCCGGCATCCGGTATGCTGAACGGTACGCCAGGTTGGCACGGACCATAGCGGAGAACTTTGAGAGCGACCCCAAGCGCAAAGAGGAACTGCTTCAGGTCGCCGAAGTATGCGAACGGGTGCCTGCGCAGCCGCCGAGAAACCTCCATGAGTCCTTGCAGTTCGACCATTTTATACAGATGATCGTGAGATGGGAGACATTTGAGGTGGCCATGCCCCACAGGCCGGATTATGTACACGGCCCCTACTATGATAAAGATGTAACCATCGACAAGAAGCTAACAGAGGACGAGGCCCTTGACCTGGTGGGCGAGCATATGATCCGTACGTGTGAGATCGGTGTATTCCAGCCGAGATGGGTGAGAGAGGTTGCCCAGGGTATAGTCGGTTCATGGGTATGGACCATGGGCGGGGTCAAGGAGGACGGCTCCGACGCGTGTAATGACCTGACCATCGCGTATATGAAGGCCGCCCGGCAGGTGAGGGTATCTAACCCCACCTTCAGCTTCAGGTACCATCCCCAGGTAAAGGATGACGTCTTGAGGGAGTGTTTTGAGTGCATCAGGCACGGGCTTGGTTATCCCAACATGCGGAATGACTCTGTCTTGATCCCTAACGCCATGTACTGGCACGGTCATCCCCTTGAAGAGGCGAGGCAGTGGGTCAATCAGGCGTGCATGTCTCCGTGTCCCACCACAAAGTTAGGTTCCCAGCCTTTCAGAATGGCTGCATGCGCCGGGAATACCGCCAAGTTTATAGAGTACACACTCCATAACGGGTACGATCACATAGTGAACATGCAGATGGGGCCGAAGACGGGTGATCCTCGCGACTTCAAAGACTTCGAGGAGCTATACCAGGCCTGGGTCAAGCAGATGAAGTGGATGATGAACCTCCTGGTACGATCGGTGAATCTGGGGCGGTCCAAAGACCCGGAATTCTATTCAAGACCAATCCTATCCGCCTTTTACGAACGCGCTGTGGAGACTGGGACGGATGCATGCGACCCGAGCAACGGGGAGCGGGGTAATGCATGGTTTACCGGTTTCACCTGGGTGGAGAATATAGACAGCCTCGCCGCCATCAAGAAGCTCATCTATGATGAGAAGAAATACACGATGGATCAGCTAATAGAAGCCCTTAGTGCGAACTGGGAAGGCTATGAAGAGATGAGGATGGACTTTGTGCAGAACGCGCCCAAGTGGGGCAATGACGACGACTACGTCGATGACATCATGCTCCGCTGCCTGAGAGAAGTTGCAGAGCAATCGAAAGAGGTGAAGTGCACAGCAGGGAACAATATACCTATGCTTCCCGAGAACGTGAGCGGCAATATACTCTTTGCTAACGTAGTTGGTGCATTACCAAGTGGCCGCAGGTTGGGGGACGCTCTTTACGACGGCGGTATTTCACCTGGTCCCGGTCTTGATAAGAAAGGTCCGACAGCTGTCTTGAAGTCCTGCTCGAAGATCGATCACATCGGTGATGGAAGGGCATTCCTTTTGAACCAACGGCTTTCGCCGACCCAGTTGGCCGGTGAAAAGGGTTATCAGTTGTGGAAGGCCTACATGAAGACCTGGGCCGATCTTGGAATGGACCACGTACAGTTCAACATGGTGGATGATTCCACCTTACGGGCTGCCCAGCGAGATCCTGAGAAATTTCAGGAGGTGATAGTGCGGGTGGCAGGTTACAGCGCTCACTTTGTGGATGTCAGCCGCAAGACCCAGGACAGTATCATACAGAGAACGGTTCAGGGGTTGGGATAAGAGTAACCATACGGTATGAGCGTCAATGTACTACCCCGGTCTCTCGGTAGAGGCCGGGGAAGAAATATCAATCTATCTCGAAAGGAGGAAGAAGATGGCAACAGCAGCAATTGACAAAGGCAAAGATGTTAAAGAGATGGAAGAAAAGCAGCAATGGTGGTGGGTAGCGGAAAAGACCCGATCATCTCGTCTCGACTATTTACGAAAAGCAGCTTGGAAGAAAGGATGTTCCGGCGGGAATTATGCCCCGGGCATAAAGATCGACCTGGCCTTTCCCCAGATTTTTACCGAGGCCTGGAAGGAGAACGAGGGTGAGCCCATTATGCTCCAGAAGGCCCGCGCCCTGGCCAGTGTATTCGAGAACACCCCCATATTCATTACCGACCATTCTCAGATCATGGGTTATACTGGCAGCGCCCCCAATGAGGTTGTGTGGCAGTGGCAGTCTGCCGCTATGGTAAACGAGGAAGTCTACAACGAGCAGGGAACCTTACCGGAACCCGAAGAAGAGTCTTTGAAGATCATGGCTGATCTGAACGATTACTGGGCCGGCAAGACTGCGCTCGAGCAAGTTGTCAAGATAATGGACCCGGAAGATGCGGTTAAATATATGTCCGGCACTATCGTGGCCGGGGCGCCCTCATCGGCCTTCAGCTATGCGACAAG
>JAUXHQ010000018.1 GCA_030621455.1 Deltaproteobacteria bacterium | reverse complement strand
GACCGTCGAAAACCTATCCCAGTTGGATGAGCCCCAACTCCGCTGACAATTTTCGACCTGTGCAGTTACACAAATCCAGCGTCTTGAAGTGTCTCCGATGATTCTGTCAACAGGGTTGTGTTAAGCGCCGGCTGCTTGTTTTGTTTGCTTGTTATACGTAAGAACCTGGCCAACATAACAAATTTCATACGAGACTAGTCTTCCCCTTTCACATACAGCCTTATGCCAAAGTGTAGTTCATAAGAAGCAAACGAAATAAGCAGCCGGCAAGCGGTAAACTAGCCCAACCGCACAGGTCGAAAAAGTTGGAAGGTCGGATGAGTCATTTTGCCTCATAGGTGCCTATGTGTCCCACTTAATTACAGCCAGTGTGATCAGTTCCCCGCTCCGTCTCGCCCAAGATTGTGGCAATGTTGCCACGGCTTCGGTCTCTCTTCATATTTCCACAAATCACTCGTCTCCCCCAAGGCCTCTATTGACAAACCCCAGAGGATGCCACAAATGTTTCGTCATTTTGGCACATTAATTGCATAAACCTCCAACTATACTACAGAACAAATAGATGTTCTGATGTCCTTTGAAAAACAGGAGTGCCCTTCCGAAAGTGTTCGATCTGAGTTGATGCTATTGCTGGAGCGGTCATGCGGAGTCGGTCTTACCCCCTTGTGATATTGTGAATCCGAAAGTTAATGTTATTATTGATTTGATCCTCATGTTGTGCTGATTTTCTTTCTGGGCGGAAGTTGTTAATTTGTTAAAAGAGATTTGAGTGGACGCGGTGAATGCGGATGTTGGGGAGGGTACTCCACCCACAGTTTTTCATATACGTAAACACCGGTGTGACAGGCAGTCTGGAGATAAAGAGTCCATTCTCTAGTATCTGGACCTATTCGGCTTATCACCCTTGATAACCAATACCTTGGTAACAATCTCTCCGTTTTAGCTCTTTATCTATGCAAGAGATTATTTCTCCCTTTGATATTGTCCATCGGGGAGCCACCAACAGGTCGTCGCGTATATCACCTATGAGTCTGTGGATAACCATTCTTGGTGAAATTCTCTCTATTACGTTACATATCAGAGATACATAATCCTCTATGGAAAACACCCCTACTTCCCCGTTATGGTACTGTTCTTCGAGCACCGTTCCCTTTACCACTTGTAAATGGTGGATCTTAATCCCGTCAATTCCCAACTGAGACAATCTGTCCACAGTCTTATACATCTGTGCTTCATCTTCACCCGGCAGGCCGAGAATAATATGGGCGCATATATATATGCCCCTGTTCTGAGTTCGTTTCACCGCATCTTCAAACCGGGCATAGTCATGGGCCCGGTTGATATACTTCAGGGTCTTATCATTTGCAGACTGTAGACCGTATTCAACCCACACGTGGTGCTTTTCCGCGTATTCCTCAAGAAGTAAAAGCACCTCATTGGGCACACAGTCCGGTCTGGTCCCTATGGCAAGTCCTACCACATCGTCATCATACAATGCTTCATCGTACAACATCCTAAGGGTGTTGACAGGGGCATAGGTGTTTGAGTATGCCTGGAAGTATGCCAAAAACTTTCCTCTGAACCCCCCATCCCGCAGTCTTAACTTTGCCTCTTCAACCTGAGCTCGAATAGATTTCCGGCCATCACTGCCGGGTGGGGTAAAACCAGGGTTATGACAATAAGTGCAACCACCATAGCCCACCTTTCCGTCCCTATTTGGACATGTGAACCCCGCAGTTACAGATACTTTGCGAACCTTGACACTGAGTTTTTCTTTGAGAAACCGGTTAAAGGTGTAATAGCGCTTATTATTCATCATTCGGTCGGTGACGGCCCAACGTACCTTCCTTCCTCAAATTGCCCCACGTCTTTCCCGCCGTCCGGGAAGCTGAAAACTCCCTGCCCGTGAAACTTGCCTTCCTTGAATTGCCCTACGTATTCGCTACCGTCCGAGAATTCCAAAGTTCCCTGGCCATTAAAATCATCATCTTCAAATTGCCCCACATATTTGCGACCGCCCGGAAAGGTGAGGGTGCCTTGCCCATGAAACTTGCCTTCCTTGAATTGCCCCACATATTTGCGACCGTCCGGAAAGATCAGAGTCCCCCGCCCGTTTGGTTTATTATCCTCAAACTGACCCACGAATCTCTTGCCGTCAGAGGAGGTGAGGGCACCTTGCCCATGAAACTTATTCTCTCTAAACTGTCCCACATACTCCTTGCCATCAGATGACCTCAAGTAGCCCTCCCCATCAAACTTATTATCCTTGAACTCCCCCTCATACTTATTGCCGTCAGGGAAGTTCAAAGTCCCGTGCCCATTTGCTTTATTATCCGAGAATCTTCCCACATACTTCTTTCCATCAGGGAAGGTCAAAGTCCCGTGCCCGCTAAACGTACTGTCCTTAAATTGCCCCACATATTCACTGCCGTCAGACGAGATGTAAGTCCCCTCCCCATTTAAACAATCACCTTTTATACATCCCCCCATTGCAGCAGATATGCCAACAGTGGAAAAACAGAATACTAATAACAAAACTTTTAACATTTTCATCTTGAGCCCTCCTTTCATGAGCCTGACCAGACTCTTTCTATATCCTTGCTCACTGGTGTAATCCTTGGTTTGCCAGTTACGGGGTTTTTGTCAACAAGAACAATACAGCCATACACCCCTTCAATATTCTCCCAGGTGATAACCTCCTCCGGGGTTCCAACCTTATAAACCCTGCCATTACTTAAGAGAATTATCCTGTCACAATACTGGGCGGCCATATTGATGTCATGAGAGACACCGACTATGGTCAGGCCATTTCCCAAACTCAGTCCCTTTATGAGATCATATATCTCAATTTGGTGTTTAATATCAAGAAATGATGTGGGTTCATCGAGAAGCATTACGTCCGGCTCTTGGGCAATGGCCCGGGCTATCAAGACCCTCTGCTTTTCACCCCCGCTCAGAGCGCCTACCACTCTCTTAGAGAACTGGAGTGTATCTGTCATCTCCATGGCCCGCCGAGCGATTTCACAATCCTTCTCTCCTTCAAAGCTCAATCCCTTCAAGTATGGCGCCCTTCCCATCAGTACCAGCTCCAAAACGGTAAATGGAAATACCATCGGAGCTTCCTGGGGAACCATACCCACAACCCGTGCCAGCTCTCTTCTCTTTATCTCCTTGACATTTACCCCACCCACAAGGACATCTCCCTCCTGGGGAACAAGAATTCTATTGAGACTCTTTAACAGGGTCGTCTTCCCGGAACCGTTCGGACCGATCACCCCTAAGAATTCCCCCTTGGTCACATCAAATGAGATGTCTCTTAACACCCATTGGTCAACATATCTGAAACTTACGCTGGAAACGTTTATCATCTGCCTAATTTAGACCCCTTTTTCGTAGCAAGTAGATAAAAAATGGGGCTCCGAAGATGGCCGTTATCACTCCCACGGGCAACTCCATGGGCGCAATTATCGTCCTTGCAATGGTATCGGCGATGACCAGGAAAGAAAGACCAAAAAGACAGGATGCCGGGAGGAGGAGACGGTGGTCGGAACCAAACACCATGCGCATCATGTGGGGGACCATTAACCCCACAAAACCAATGATGCCGCTCACCGAAACAACCACACCTGTAATCAGGGAAGCGGTAATGAGCAATAATCTCTTAACCTTTTCCACCTCGACACCGAGTTGGATGGCTGTCTCTTCTCCGGTAATGATGAGGTTCAAGGGGTGGGCATAGAAATAGATAATAATAACACCAACGAGGACAAACGGGCCAACAATTATGATCTCGTTATACTTAGAGAAGCTGAAGTCCCCCATTAGCCAAAAGAGTATACTGTGAATCCTTTCATCCTGAGTAATGGACACCAAGAACATGATTACAGCGGAGAAGAAGGAACCAACTACAACACCTGCCAGAAGCAATGTATTGGCGTGGAATCGATATCCACTCCTGCCGATGCCCAAGACCAGCATGATGGTCAACAATGCCCCACAGAAAGAGGCCGTCGGGATAGTAAATCGGCCAAGTCCTTGCCCTAGGATAATTGCCAGAATAGCACCGACGGCCGATCCTCCTGAAATTCCCAGGACATAAGGGTCTGCCAGGGGGTTTCGAAAAAGGGCCTGAAATACCACTCCGGCTACTGAAAGGGAAGCGCCGACAATCCCTGCCAGTATGATCCTGGGCAAACGGATTTGGAGAATAATGACTCTCTCTGTGTCAGTCCATCCACCGACGGTATCCGTTCCCCATGCAAAAACCCCTTTCAATATCTTCATCAACCCTATATCAGCCGTTCCCAGAGAGATAGATAGTATCGCAACGACAACAAAAACACCAACAAGCACCAAAGATACAAATATCACCTTTCGAAGGGTTACTACCATCTTTCGACTTCGCTTTCTGATCTATTCGAATAACTCCGGGTGAATCAACCGTGCCAGTTCTTCCAATCCATCGATGATGCGGGGGGACGGGTGGTCAACGAGATCTGAATCAATAATATAGATCCTCTCATTTTTGACAGCCGGGAGGCTCTTCCACTTCATCCATTCTTCTTTCTTTCGATCAAAGCCCCCTCCCCTGTGCATGGAAGATATAATGATGACCTCAGGGGCTTTGAGCAAAACGTTCTCCAGGCTGTATCGGGGGTACCTTTCCTTTTCTTCTCCTGAGATGTTAACGCCACCGGCCATCCTCGTCAAGTCATTGTGAAAGGTGTTCTTGCCCACGGTTATGAGAGGATTTATCCCAATCTGGAAAAATACCCTCGGTATTTTCGCTCCCCTCGTGCGCGTCTCAACGGTATGCATTCTCTTTCTCAATTCAATCACCAACTCCCTGGCCCTGTCCATACTGCCCGTGATCTCCCCTATGTTTTCGATGGTTCGGAAGATATCCTTCACGCACCTGGGGTTCACAGCGTAGACGGGATATCCGAACGCTTCGAGTATATCCACGGATTCCTTCTTATTCCCGTCCGCTATACCTATTATCAAGTCCGGGTTCAAGGAGACGATCTTTTCGACATTGAGGTTTATGTAACTCCCAACCTTTGCTTTGGTCTTTGACTCCTCAGGGTAGTTGCTGAATTGAGTAACTCCCACGATTCTTTCACCGAGGTTCAGAAAACAGAGGGTCTCTGTGATACTCGGCGCCAAGGAGACGATCTTTTCCGGGTTATGCGGGATGTCCATCTTCCTTCCCATCTCATCGACATAAGTCGCTTCAAAGGCAGTATCGACACCCAGCAGAACAAAGGCACAGACCCATAAAGATATGAACATTACTTTGTAACTTACCATCACAAGAAAGGACAAGAAGACGATACCTCCTTCATTTGCCGGTTTACACTTTCTTATAACTTTCGAGAAAATTAGGTCTAATTTCATCTAAAAATAATGAGTGCCTAAAGTTTGAAGTGCCTAAAGTGCCTAAAATTAAGAAATACGCCCCAAAACACTGCTGATTTTGATTCTGACCAAGATCTGGTTTATAAAATAAGCAGAATAAATTAACTTTAGGCACTTCAAACTTTAGGCAATTGTAACTTTTTGTGTAACCGCACAAGTTAGGAAAAGTGTAAACTACTTTTGAAGTTGCATGAAAGATGCCTAAGACGATACCTCCTACTTCAGGTAACGGTAATAACTATCAATATTATAAACCGCAGCCAAGGGATTATGCCCAAGAAGGCGATCCTTAACGGCAAGGACCGTGCAAGGGGCCGCTGCGTATTTAAAAAACAAAGAGTCATGCCCAACGCATAATCCCATCAATACGTTGAAATCTGTTTTTTCATCGTTAAGGATCGAAATCTGTAAGATTGGGTTGCACATAGACTCAAAATGTCCCACAGAAATCTTCTGGTCGTCGCGGACGCCTATCTTCTCCTTTGGGATACGACCCACCTTACACACAACGGAAATCACATCAAACCCCTTGGCAGAAAAAAGCTTCCCCACGATTCTGGCCTCTTTCCGAAGGCCTATGCAGAATGCAAGACCAAGCCGTTTGTATTTCATTCTTTGAGCAAATTCCATCACTTCCAAAATACGGGGTTTCACCGGTCTTACGTATGCATACCCGCGTTCCTTGCCCTCGTACCCGGCCCCTTCCTGTATCGATGATTGCTTTGCAAATTCCAAAACATCGGGCTTCTCATATTCCTCCAGACATTTTTCAATAAGCTCCCGCTTATTTATGGTAGGACAAGAGGGAGGGGCTTTCCCTTCTTCCGTTCTGCACAGCCGTTCCGCTGTATTAACAGGGCATTGGGCACAATTGGGAGTATCATCCTTCATGCTCTTCCCTCCTTTCAGGGTATCACAAAAACATACCCCATATCACTTACAGTGCTGTTCTACGGAATATCGAGCCCTGTCTTCGTCACGGCCACACCGGTATCAATCATGTCCCGTAAATGTTCGGCAAGGAGAAACGTCTTCAGGGTAACCTTAATATCCGAGGCACTGCGACTATCTAGGAACGCATCAGAAACCACAGCGGAATACACCGTGCCTTGGTCGTCAATACGGAAAAGATAAGCGCCGCGGTCTCCATCGCACCGATCCTCCACTGTAGAATTCGGAAATTCAGATAATAAATACTCATAGACGGCTTGAACCTTCTCTTGATCAGACATCTTCATCTCCTTTGCATATATACCTGTTCTACCCTCTCCACATACTCAATCATCAAACACGGTGAACCCTTCGACGGTGCATTTGTCGAGACGTTGGATAAGTATTACCACTAATTCGAGAGCAGCCAGGTAATCGTTAATCTGAATAATCGTGTTGTGGGTGTGGATGTAACGGGCGGGTACGCCAAGGACAATGGTCGGGACACCCTGGCCATATAACTGAATTGCCCGTGCGTCTGTGCCGCCGCTTTTGCGAACGGCAACTTGGTGAAGAATATTATTTTCCTGCGCTAGATCCAACACATAGTGGGTGAATCGACGGTTCATGATGGCCGAAGGGTCTAGGAGCCGAATCTGCACCCCTTTCCCCAATACCCCCTGACGTTCCTCCTCGGGTATTCCTGGAATATCGTCCGCAGGCGTTCCTTCCAGAATGATGGCAGCATCGGGGTTGAAACTGAAAGCTGCGGTATGAGCGCCCCGCACCCCAACTTCTTCCTGAACGGTCCCTACAGTGCAAACGGTATTAGGATGAGGAATATCGACCATCTCTTCCACAACCTGAATCGCCAGCGCCACACCAACACGATTGTCAAAGGCCTTACAAAGTAGGAATTCCGGGTTATGCATCAGTGTGAACGCGCTTTCCGGGACGATAGTGTCTCCCAGTCGAATACCGAAAAGCTCCCGGACCTCACCCTCGTCCTTCGCCCCCACATCGATAAACATCTTCTCCAGTTCCAGCACCTGCTCCCGATCACCCTTACCGAGAAAGTGAGGCGGTTTAGCGCCAATGACGCCAATAATCTCCGAGCCTTCCCGTGTCCGGATCCGCACACGCTGGGCGAGGAGTGTGTGTGGCCACCAACCGCCAAGGGGTGCAAACTTAATCAAACCGGCTCTGGTGATATTTTGGACAACAAACCCGACCTCATCCATATGCGCAGCCAACATGACTCGCGGGTGCTTCCTTGTGCCTCTTTTTTCGCAGATTATATTGCCGGTTCTGTCCGTTCGTATGTTCTCATCAAGCTCATCACGAAAAATACGGCGAACCGCATCTTCGCAACCCGGCGCCCCGTGGGCGTCCCCTAATTTTGCCAATAACTGAAGAGCTTTTCGCTTCCTTTCCCCATGTTTCATACTGTCAACCATAACATTTTCACCCTACCACATCACTTGGCCGGCCACAAGCCTATTCACTCACCCGCCTACCCGTAAGCCGGATAAATACATCCTCCAAGTTGCTTTTTCGCATCGTAACATCGCGGTCTGAAGATGCGGCAAACTGTGCCGCATCTTCCCTATCCTGAAAAAACCGAACCTGCCCCCCGTCATTATCGAGGGTCTCCACTACAAAATCGCCGGTCTGGTTCAAAAGCCTCTTGGGGGTATCAACGGCAATTAACTTTCCATAATCGATGATCCCCACCCTGTGACATAACACCTCTGCCTCCTCGATGTAGTGGGTGGTAAGAAACACAGTAGCCCCTTCCTGATTTATCCGCCGAATCAGTCCCCAAATTCGCCGCCTGGTTTGTGCATCGAGACCGACTGTGCATTCATCCAGGAACAATACCTTCGGCTCATGGAGGAGCGCCCTCGCGATCATCAGCCTTCTCTTCATGCCCCCGGAGAAGATACTCACCAGTGAAGACGCTCTGTCTGTCAGTTCCACGAAGTCGAGCAGCTTTTTGATGCGTCTGTTTCTCGTCCCCCTATCCATCCCATAAAGCATACCGTGGAGCTTGAGGTTTTCATACGCAGTCAGTTCCCCATCCACGTTAAGGTATTGGGGTACTATCCCCATGCCCCCCTTGGCCTTGACAGGATCATCCACCACGTCATAGCCGGAGATGAACGCCCTGCCAGACGTGGGCTTGGTCAGGGTGGTCAGAATTCGGCAGGTCGTGGTCTTGCCGGCCCCATTTGGACCGAGAAATCCAAATATTTCCCCTTCAGTCACTGTCAGGTCAAGACAGTCAATAGCAGTAATACTGCCGTATTCCTTAACCAATCTCTCGATTCTGATAATGGAAGTCATGGTGGAAAATCCCTAGATGCTGGCCTTTTTCACACATATAACCGCCCCAGAGAAAAACAACACGGAATAGAAGACCATAATTCCAAGAGAAACCAGGGGGACATCCCGTCCCAGAGCCGCTGCGCGAATACACGCACTGGCATGGGTTAATGGAAGAACCTTTGCGGTGAAATAGGCCCATTCAGGGAGTCTCGACAAAGGGAAAAACGTCCCGCAGAGAAAGGACATGGGTAGAATAAAGAAACCGTTAAAGCTCGCCTGGTCTGCGTGGGATTTGACCACCATCGATGTAATCACGGCAGCGGATGCAAACATTAAAGTGTTGAGACATATAAAGAGAAAAAAGCCGCCATTGACCCTCAGTTCAGCCCCAAAACAAAGGGCCAGGACAAATATCATTATGGCGGCCAGCATCCCCTTTACCATCCCGCTCAACACCTCTCCCAGGACTATGGATAAAGAGGATACAGGGGCGCTCTGAAACTCCTCGAAGGTCATCCAGTAAAAGCGAGCGATATTGATGTCCATTGCGATGCTGAAGCTCTGGCTCATGGAGGAGAGGGCGATAAGCCCCGGCACCATGAAGGTCATATAACCCACGCCTTCCACATTCAGGCTTCTCCCCATCCCCCAACCGAAAGCAATCAGAAAAAGCAGCGGGGATACGGTATATAATCCCAAAACTCTCAGAAACCGCCTTTTCAATATAACCATTTCCCGCCAGAATACCGCATAAGCACCCATAACAACCTCTCTGAGAAAATCGTTGATCCTTCCCTACCTCACCAGCGCCTTACCATTTCGGAGACGCTCCCTATCTCTTCAAGGTTTTTCAATTCCTTCTTCATCCTTTCTCTTTTCTCGTCATCGAATACACATGAGGTGAGCACATCGAATTTTTCGTCCATCTCTTCCCTGGTCAGGGGGTTATGGCTGAACCCTTTGCATGTGGAAGTGATCTCATGCACTGTACCGTCTTTTAAGGAGACTTTCACCGGAGATTTGAATATGCCCTCTTCCATAAAGGCCTTATCCAGTTCCCTGTCCCTCTCCACCTTAACCCTCTCCGTCAGCGCAAGCATCTTGGGATCTGTAAGCTTCTCCTCAGATAGCTGCACTTTCGGATTGAGTAGATGACCGTCGGTCAGCACAGTCGCCAGCACAAAAGGAATACTCCACTGGGAAATGGTCAGGTTCTTCGGTTTGATCTTCACCTCCCTGGGCACACCGAGGAAGAGCGCAAAATGGGGGAGATACGCCATTACCGCATCAACCTCTTCTGCGCCAAACCCATGTTCCTTCATGAGCTTGATGACCCCGTCCATGTATCCCTGGTTGTAATGGCAGCATCCGTAATACTTAAAGGCCATCTCTTTGATATTCCAGACCTCTCCAAGACCATCCACCAGGTCATCTTTAAACATCATATCCCCTGCCAGTGCATTAATTACCCCGAACCTTCCCTTCTTGTCCCATTGTCCTTCAAAGATTGCGTGAGGTCCCACAAACCCTTTCTTTGCCATGAGGGCATTCTGTACCCCGTTCTGGGAGGCCCTACCCGAATTCCACCGGTAGGTCCAGTTACCGTCCACAAGGTAATCAATGGTGGATGCCCCCATAGACCCCCCTGCCAGACCGATGGCATTCGTCATCTCCAACGCATTGAGCCCCAGGAGCTTACCGGAGGCGACCACAGCGCCGAATGGCGGGAATATAGAATTTGCCTCAAACCCCCTGGCAGCGGTAAAGCTCTGGGGCCTCCTGTTCATGGATGACGCAGCCCTTGTTATCACTTCATATCCTGCCACAACCGATGTTATGAGGTCTTTTCCCGTCACATTCTCCCTCTCCGCCATAGCCAATGCAGATGCGATCACACTGCAACTGGGGTGGAGTTCAACCTTTGGATAGGTATCACTCAGGTCGTAACTCAAGGCCATAACCGCATTCACCATGGCAGCGTTCGTGCAGGGCACCTTTTCATTATGAACCAAAATAGTAGATTCTCCCTTCCCACCGGTCTCTTTCACCATATCGAGAAGGGCCTTGGTCCAGGGTGAGTCAGCGCCATAAACCGCGATACCCGCCCAATCGTAGATGCAGTCCTTCGCCTTTTCAACCACGTCCACCGGCAAATCCTCATACTTCAACTCAACAACCCACTGTGCCAACCGCTCTGCATAGAACATATCAAAACCTCCTTGTAATTGTAACGTATGGGAGACCCATGTTTTATTAGGTTTGTCGAACAATAAACGACAATATAGATGACCGGGGATGTTTTAAGGTCTATGGCATAAGGTCTAAGGATCAAGATATATGGTGTAGGGTTAACCCCATGTGCCATAAACCTTGGACCCTATGCCATATTTAAACCATGCCTGTTAAAAATTCATACAGCATATAATCTCAAAGTCTTCATCACCCATGTTTTTCATCCCGTGAGCCTCATTTGAATCCACAAATGCAAAATCACCCGGTTCCAGTTCTTTCTCGGAATCCTTGGTAAATAGGACACCCCGACCCTTCAAGATATATTGTTCGTGGATCTGTGGGTGGACATGAAGAGGGATGACCCCCCCTTTTTTGAGGGTTACAAGCCTCATGGCAAACCCTTTGGCCCCTTCCTTTTCTGATATGAGCCATTGAATTGTAGCATTTTTAACTCCTTCCATCGGTAGTTGATCTTCTTTTACGCCCCTTGTCTTCCCAGCATACATTTTTCTTGCCTCCTCTCGGTTATCTTTACTCTAACCTCTACTTATCGCTACTTTTCCTCCATAAGCCGTCTCAACCCCTCAGCCTCTTCACCTCCGACGTTTGTGGGGGACATGAAATGCTTTGATTTTGCCTGTGAAGAAGAGATCACTTCAGAAACGGTGACTTGGCTTCATCTCCTAAGCGGATGACTGTTACGGCAGCGCGCACCCCCCATCTACTGGAAGATAGCTTCCTGTTATCATATCTGACCAAGGCGAAGCAAAGAACAAGACAACTGTGGCCACCTCTTCTGGTGTGCTGAGCCGCCCCAACGGTGTGGTCCTGGCCTGCCTCTCCCTTGTTTTGTTGCCCAATGCCAACACCTCATTTGTGAGGGTCATGCCGGGCGATACGATGTTCACAGTAATCCCGTATCGACCATACTCAATAGCCAGGTTTTTAGTAAAGGCATCCATGGCGCCCTTAGCTACGGCATAAGCGTGACTCCCTGAAACAGGCTTATGAATGATCGTACTGTTAAGATTGATGATCCTCCCCCATTTGTTCTCTATCATTCCCGACAATACGCCCTTGCAGCAATAAAAAGCAGCCCTTATGGTCCCGTCGATCTGATACTGAATATCCTCCCAATCAAGCTCGCTAAACTTTTTGAACTCTATCGGGCTGACATAATTGTTCACAAGTATATCGATTGTCCCAAAACGGTCCGAGCCGGACCGGATCATGGAATCGACCTCTTCTTTCTTTGTAAGATCGGCCGGTATGGCTACCGCGTCACCACCCGAGGCCTTTATCTCTCTCACAACCCTGTCCGGCTCTCCGACACCTTTCTGATAATTCAGGATTACAGCGGCACCTGACCGGCCCAGAACCCCTGCTATAACGGCGCCAATCCCCCTGCCGGCTCCGGTTACAAATGCCACCTTATCTTTTAATATCATCTCGCCACTCCTTTACTATTTAATGGTCCTCTCTCAAACCCACCATGTTGCTTCAATCCTTGTCATATCCACTCATATACATATGCATGGACGTTTCACTGACGCAACATCCGGATCAATTCGGGATTAGCATCATTTTTAGCTGAATTGACAAAACAGGACGCCATAAAAAAATTTCGACCAGTGCAGTTGGGCAGGATTACCGCTTACCGGCGTTTAACACAATCCTGTTGACTGAACTATCATAGGGACTTCAATACACTGGGTTTGTGTAACTGCACAGTTCGAAAAATCTTGGCGACAGGATATTTCACATAGATATTCAATTAAGGCCTCAATCTATCCCGTAGTAATTCTGCCATATCTATGGGACTAAGCCGCAGAGGAATCAGGGG
>JAUXHQ010000285.1 GCA_030621455.1 Deltaproteobacteria bacterium | reverse complement strand
GACGCTCTATCTCACCCTTAATCGTGTTTACCTTTTGGTCAAACCTGTTATACTCCTCAACACTCACCAACCCTAACCCGTAGCCCTTCTCCCGTAACCGGAGGTCCGCGTTGTCCTCTCTCAGCAACAATCGATATTCCGCCCTGGATGTGAACATACGATACGGCTCATCGGTTCCCTTGGTAACGAGATCGTCTATAAGAACCCCGATATATGCCTCGGATCTGTCGAGGATAAAGGGCTTCTCATCCCGTATCTTCAGGACTGCATTGATCCCAGCCATCATGCCCTGAGCGGCAGCTTCCTCGTAGCCGGTAGTTCCGTTGATCTGGCCGGCACAGTATAGATTATTGACCAGCTTTGTCTCCAGGGTTGCCTTCAACTGAGTGGGGTCTATGTAGTCATATTCAATCCCATACCCCGGCCTCATTATTTCCACACGTTCCAACCCCTCAATACTCCTCAGCATCTCCACCTGTATGTCAAGGGGTAGGCTTGTGGACAGACCGTTGGGATATATCTCTACCGTATCGAGACCTTCCGGTTCCAGGAATACCTGGTGCCTGGGCTTTTCGGAAAAACGCACTACCTTGTCTTCAATGGATGGACAATATCTCACACCGGTACTCTTTATCCGGCCCGTATAGAGAGGAGAGCGATTGAGACCGCTCCTTATTATCTCATGGGTCTTGGGGTTGGTGTAGGTAATATGACAGGGGACCTGTTTCTGCTCTATCTCTTTGGTTGAAAAGGAAAAAGGGATCGGTGGGTTATCACCTTCCTGTGATTTGAGTCTTTCTAAATCTATTGTCCTCCCATCGAGTCGAGGGGTGGTTCCTGTCTTCAACCTCCCAATCCTGAACCCTAAACCCTTCAAATCCTCAGATAGGTTCACTGAAGGCGGATCGCCCATCCTTCCGGATGGGAAATGCTCCAGACCTATGTGGACCAACCCATTCAAAAATGTGCCGGTAGTAACTATGACTGTCTTTGCAGTAAAGGATTCACCAATATTGGTGTCCACGCCGTAAACAGTGCTGTCTTCAACCAGCATCCTTTCCACAAGTGTCTGTTTAATATCGAGGTTATCCTGGTCCTCAAGAACCGCCTTCATGCGCAGGCGATAGGCCTCTCTGTCGGCCTGTGCTCGAGATGACTGAACAGCCGGGCCTTTCCTTGTGTTCAAAACCCTGAACTGTATGCCGGTGGCGTCTATATTCTTCCCCATCTCTCCACCGAGGGCATCTATCTCCTTCACCAACTGCCCTTTAGCAAGTCCACCGATAGCCGGATTGCAAGACATCAAAGCGACATTATCGAGGTTTATGGTCAAGAGCAAGGTCTTGCTCCCCATCCGAGAAGCAGCAAGAGCGGCCTCACAACCAGCATGCCCGCCGCCGATCACCATCACGTCGTATTCTTTTTGATAGAGCGGCAATCTAACACTCCAGGGAAGTTCTGTCAGAAATTTTGAAACTCGTTGAACTTACATTTAAATTTGAGAAGCGTACATTATGTATAACATAAATGAAAAGTATCGTAAATAGAAATGGTTTCCACCCAGCAAGGATAATGAAACAACTCAAGTCGAGAATCTCTTCTTGACATCCCTTCAACAATTTGTTTAACTTCTGTACTATTGTTGGTTCCCTGTTTTGAGGATTATACTATTATGAGGACATCAAACAATGATATCTAAAAAAGCCACGCATATATCCCCTTTTATAGTAATGGAAGTCCTGGAGAGGGCAACGGAGATGGAGAGGAGGGGTGAAAATATCATCCATCTGGAAGTGGGGGAACCGGATTTTGAGACGCCGGAATGTGTCAAGGAAGCAGCCATCAAAGCCCTCGTGGAAGGCAAGACCCATTATACCCACAGCCTCGGCCTCATCGAACTGAGGGAGGCTATCTGTGAACACTATCTGGAGAAGTATGGGGTTCATATCTCCCCTGACCAGGTGTTGGTTACATCGGGAACTTCACCGGCCATGTTCTTAGTCTTCTCAACCCTGCTTAACCCCGGTGATGAGGTAATACTCTCCAACCCTTCTTATTCATGCTATGCCAACCTCATTGAATTCGCCGATGGAAAGCCGGCATGGGTCGATGTGTATGAGAAGGATGGCTTTCAATACCTCCCGGAAAAAATTATTGAAAGGGTAGCGAAGCGGACGAAAGGCATCATCATCAACTCTCCTTCTAACCCCACAGGAAATATACTGTCTGCCAAAAGGATGGAGAAGATAGCCCAACTTGACCCCATGGTTATATCAGACGAGATATATCACGGACTCGTATATGAAGATCGAGAACATACTATACTGGAATTCACGGACAGGGCATTCATACTCAACGGCTTTTCAAAACTCTATGCCATGACCGGATGGAGATTGGGGTATACGATTGTTCCCATGGAATTCATCCGTCCCCTCCAAAAAATCCATCAGAACTTCCTCATATCAGCAAATGCCTTTGTTCAATGGGCGGGGATTGCAGCATTGAAAGAGACGGGGGATGAGGTGGCAAAGATGAAAGAGGTCTATGATGAGAGAAGAAAATTTATGATTTCCAGGCTCAGGGAAATCGGCTTCGGAATCACCATAGAACCGACCGGCGCCTTTTATGTCCTTGCCAATGCCAAAAGGTTTTCGAGTAATTCATATAAATTAGCGTTTGACATCCTGGAAAACGCTAAGGTCGGGGTAACACCAGGGATCGATTTCGGAAGCA
>JAUXHQ010000242.1 GCA_030621455.1 Deltaproteobacteria bacterium | reverse complement strand
TTCCCGTCCAGACCCGGGATAAACTCCTCGTAAAGTATCCTGTTTTTAGGGAATCTCTTTTCTATGACCGGCTTTAGCTCAGGTGGAAACCTTAAGCATCCCATACTTATCCACGAGATGTTACTGGGGTCTATCCGTGAAAAGAGTTTATCAAGGGTCCTCCGGTAGCCTTCCCCCCATCCGGCGTAGTATATCAAGGGGTCAAAATGAAAAGCAAGCCTGTACCCCATCTCCTGGCATTTAAAGGCTGCGTCTATCCGCTCGTCTATGGACGGCGCCAACAGCTCCTCCCTCCCGGCTATCTCTTCTGCATTAAGAGACCAGGCTACTACCGTATTACCGTTATGTTCCAGGTTGAAAAGGTTCGATATGTTATCTGTCTTAGTCTTCAGCTCGAGTATGGCATTCTTTTTCTTTGCAAAATACGGCACAATTAAATCCGTGAAACCAAGAAGATGATCGAGTGTCAGGCTGTCGGTAAACTCCCCGGTTCCGATACGCCACACAGAACCGCGATCCTTGCTTAACCTGTCCTCCAGTTCCGAGAACATCTCTTCTATATTGGCATATACGACCATTACCGGATTATTGAGGTAGGTCTGGAGGATGCAATACGAACATTCCATGTTGCAGTTGGTGGCAAAGTTCAGTATTTGATACCCGCAGCATATGTACTCTTTAGTGCCGGGACAAGGTTTCAGAAACCTTCCCCTGTTTTCTGTAAGCAAAAGAACCCGTTTACCCACACGCAAGGGGTCTCGTGTCCATTTTATCGGATCAATGGCAATCTCCGGGTCATCCGTGTATTCTACAGGTATGCCCGAAAGGTTGTTGAGAACATTACGGGTAAGAGGCGAGCCCTTAACTGTGTTATGGATGATGAGTCTATCGGGTACATACTGATCCATCTTTTCTACCCTTCGACCGCTTTCCTCAACCCTTCGTTATCTTTAATGGAGTCGATCTTCTTCAGCTTTCTTTCCAACTCATCAATGGTCCCAAACTGAAAATCGATGCGGTATCTGTCCCCCTCAAAAGACGGAGGAGGGGCCAGCCTTATCCCATCTCCCAAGTTCAGGGTCCGTGTCATCTCCAGAAAATCCTCTTCCGCCCTGACGATCGCCGGGTATCTCAACTTCCTGATAAAACGGCGTACCCTGCGGGCCTTTTGGGGGATGTTGAGGTCATTGTCCTTCAAGATACACTTCATGCCCGTGGAGTCGAGGATGCCGGACACGGAACAGTCATCTCTCCTAGTAATATCCCTGAGGCTATCGATAACTTCAATCTGTTTGTTCTTGCTGAGCCTCAGGTCATATACAAGCCTGAAGACCAACCGCCTGTCTCTCTCCGATAAATCAAGGAGTTTCAATGCTGCACCTTCGTCTAACCTCCCCTCCACAATGGCATCCTTCATCTCTCCATCGAGTTGAGAGAGGGGCAGCACCCTCTGTAAGACAGACAGGTGGGGGTTTAATCCCAGGCGGGGAAGGAAGTCTTCGACTATGACTCTGTCCGGATAGTAGTCTTGGAGTTTGCTCGCAGCGATAGATCTCTCAATAGGGTTCAGATCCCTGTGAGAGAGGTTATCATAGAGGCCCATTAGAAAGGCCTCTCTCTCGTCCGTATTAAAGTCCAAAAGAGCGCACGTCAACTCTTCTGTGCCCATCTCCCGGCAGACCATTAACCTCTTGTAACCACAGACTACACGATACCGTCCGTGTATGGTCCTCTTCACCAGCGGAGGGTTAAGCACCCCCACCCTCTCTATGGATTCCCTTAGTATGGACAAGGAAAAGCCATAGCTGATCACAAAAGTAGTGTCGGTCAGGTCTATTGACCTTAGATCTACGCGCTTATATTCCAGGTTCATGTCTCTCGGCCAACCTCAAGTACTTCTCCCCCTCTTCTATCCTTCCCCGCTTCATACACCCATTGCCGAATATCCGGCATTTTCGTCTGAGCTCTCTCAGGGACGCCTCATACTGCCGCGGAGAGAGGATACCGCTCTCCAGTATCTTTACCAGGGCCTTTATCCTGAACCTGTCGAGACCTGCGTACTTCCGCGAGAGTTGATCTGCATGTCCCCCTCTCTTGATTATCAGGGGAGTTTCCAGGAGGTGGATGGGGAACCTGGCGGCTATCCTCAGCCATAGATCGTAGTCCTCGCACGCAGGCAGACTCTCGTCAAAGAAACCGATCGTATGGAAAAACAGATCCCTTCTTATCATGACCGAAGAAGGGCTGACAATGCAAAGGGGCAACACCTTCTCGAATATCATGCCACTGTATTTCTTGTGCTTCTTCATGGGGTTTACCCTCACGCCGTTTCTAACCCATATCTCCTCCGTATGGCAGATCAATGCATCGGGGTTGCGCGTGAAAAAATCGATCTGAGAGGAGAGCTTATCCGGTAGCCACATATCGTCGGAGTCAAGTAAAGCGATATACTCTCCCGTGGAGATTTCTATGCCACTGTTTCGCGCACAACTTACACCCCTGTTATCCTGTCGGATGAAGGTCATCCTCCCGGCAAACCTCCCCACCATGTCCCCTGTTCCATCTGTAGAACCGTCATCTACAACAATGAGCTCATAGTCCTCGTAGTCCTGAGAGAGAACCGACTCAATCGCCTCCTCAAGGAATGCCGCTCTATTGTATGTAGGGATTACGACACTGACTTTAGACATGGATACTCTATATAACGGTCCCTAATCTTTGAAGCGCTGTTATTGCACACAATCCAGCATACAACATATGTCATGGTCAAACAACAAAAAAGGTTACACTCAAAGAAAAAAGCCCGGCAATTCTATGCCAGGCGATCCCTCAAATACGTATACCTCTTTTGAGTCTTATTGTTCTTGACACCGATTGCCAGGGCCTTTCTAGTGCCCACCAGGACCACAAGTCTCCTGCCTCTCGTCACCGCTGTATATATAAGGTTTCTTTGCAAAAGCATGTAGTGCTGAGTCAAGATCGGCATAACTACAGCCGCGTATTCAGACCCCTGTGATTTGTGTACGGAGACTGCATAAGCCAATACCACCTCATCCAAATCCATAAAGTCATAAGAGATATCTCTGCCATCAAAAGAGATAAACATCTCCTGCGTCTCGAAATTGACCTTGCTTACCCTGCCCACATCCCCGTTGAAGACTTCCTTGTCATAATTGTTCTTTATCTGCATGACCTTATCATTGATCCTGAATGTTCTGTTACCCCGGGTAACACCCTTAACCTCAACCGGATTGAGGGCCTTTTGAAGCGCTTCATTCAAATTCCCTGTCCCCACAGTACCCCTATGCATGGGCGTGATTACCTGAATGTCGTCAACAGGATCAAACCCGAACCTCTTCGGTATCCTCTCTTTGGTAAGCTCCAATATTATCTCAAGAACGCCTTCAGGGTCTTCCTTTTCAATGAACACCGATTTTCGCGGTCATCCATAGCATAAGGATGCATACTCTCATATTTTAAACCGTATGGCAAAATATACTATAATAACACATAGATGTGCAATTCATTATTTTAGCTGGAACTAGC
>JAUXHQ010000091.1 GCA_030621455.1 Deltaproteobacteria bacterium | reverse complement strand
TGACAATGTATCATTGTCGGTTGAGTTGATAACGCCTATAGCTATGGAGAAGGAGTTAAGGTTTGCCATTCGGGAAGGTGGCAGGACCGTGGGTGCCGGGGTGATCAGTGAGATTATTGCTGCCTAGTTTGGGCAATTGAATATGGATGAGAGCGAGGTGGGGTGTGGGTGATGAATGAGCAACAAAAGATAAGAATTCGGTTAAAGGCCTATGATCATAGGTTGTTGGATCAGTCTGTCGAAGAGATTGTTGATACGGTCAATAGGACTGGCGCAAGGGTTGCAGGCCCCATACCTCTTCCTACCAATATAAACAAATACTGTGTTTTACGTTCGCCTCATGTGGACAAGAAGTCTAGGGAACAGTTCGAAATAAGGACCCATAAGAGGCTTTTGGATATAATGGAGCCAACCCAGCAGACAATCGATGCCCTGATGAGGTTGGATCTCTCAGCCGGGGTTGACGTAGAGATCAAACTGTAGTGGCCGGAGAATATTGAAATGGATAAAGGGATAATAGGGCGCAAGCTAGGAATGACCCAGGTCTACTCTGAGGATGGAAATGTATTACCGGTTACGGCGGTGGAATCAGGCCCCTGCATTGTTGTACAAAAGAAGACTTTGGAGAACGACGGTTATAAGGCTTTGCAACTCGGATTTTCTGAAAAAAAGAGACAAAGGGTGAACAAACCCCTTAAGGGCCATTTTAAAAAGTGTGATGCTACTCCATGTTCATACTTAAAGGAATTCAGGGTTGAGAATGTGGATGATTATCAAGAGGGGCAGAAACTCACGGTGGATATCTTTGAGCCAGGAGATTTTGTTGATGTAACAGGGACTAGCAAAGGTAAAGGTTTTGCCGGTGTCATTAAAAGATGGGGATTCAGTGGAGGCCCGGCGGGGCATGGGTCAAATTTCCACAGAGCCCCTGGATCCATAGGACAGAGTGCCACGCCTGCACGGGTCTTTAAAGGAAGAAAGATGCCTGGCCGTTTGGGGGGGCGTAAGGTGACCGTGCAAAATGTGCAGGTGGTTGAAGTGAAAACCGATAAAAACTTAATTTTGCTGAAAGGCGCTATCCCGGGCTGTAAAAATGGAATCGTTACGATCAGAAGCAGCGTGAAGAAAGGTCGGGGTTGATATAGAATAAAGGTTAATTAGGAGTTTCGGTATGCCCGTTAAAGACGTCTATAATATTGAGAAGGAAAAGGTTGCGGAGGTTTATCTTAATGATGAGGTCTTTGATGTTGAGATAAAGGAACACCTCATTTCAGATGTCATAATTATGCAACAGGCTGGTAAAAGGCGCGGGACTGCCTGCACCAAGAATCGAGCCAAGGTTCGAGGAGGAGGTGCCAAACCTTGGCGTCAGAAAGGTACTGGCAGGGCCAGAGTTGGTTCACGGAGGTCTCCGTTGTGGGTAGGAGGTGGGACTGTCTTCGGGCCTACCCCGAGGGATTACTCCTATTCTCTTCCGAAGAAGGTTAAAAAGGCAGCCCTGAAGTCCGCTTTGACCCTACGGTTAAAGGAGAATAAGGTAATTATTTTGGACAATTATAAGCTGGATGAGATTAAGACAAAGGCCTTTGTTCGAATACTTAAGAACCTAGGTGTAGAGAATGTACTGGTGGTTGATGCAAATAATTTTAATTTAACAAGATCAGCGAGGAACGTTAAAAACACCAGGGTTTTACCCCCTGAAGGTATAAATGTGCATGATATCATAAAATACGAAAACCTGATCCTCGTAAAACCTTCTATTGAAAGGATAGAGGAGAGGTTGCTGTCATGAAGGATTTGTATAAGGTCATTAAGAAGCCTTTGATTACTGAAAAGACGGATATTCAAAAAGGAGAGAACAACCAGCTCACCTTTGAGGTAAGTAGAGACGCCAACAAGATTGAAGTAAAGGAAGCAGTAGAGAAGCTACTCAAGGTAAAGGTGGTGAACGTAAATACGATTTGTGTTCGAGGCAAGCCAAAGCGTTTGGGAAAAAATGTTGGCAGGAAGAGGGACTGGAAGAAAGCTGTCGTTACGCTGAGACCAGGAGATCACGTAGAATTCTTCGAAGGCGTCTAGACCATTCACGTTAGTAGACTAGCAATAGAAAAAAGGTTGGTTCTTTTTTTAATATGAATTCAGATGGAGTTTTAAGTGGGTATTAGAAGCTATAAACCAACATCACCGGGGAGAAGATTCCAAACTGTATTAACTTTTGATGAATTGAGCAACAGCAAACCTGAAAAGTCGCTGTTGAGACCCCTTCCCAAAACAGGCGGTAGAAACTGCTATGGGAGGATTACATCCCGGCACATTGGCGGCAGACACAAGAGAAGATATCGGATTATTGATTTTAGAAGGGAAAAGGTTGATATTCCGGCGAAAGTGGCCAGTATCGAATATGACCCTAATCGCTCAGCGAATATAGCCCTTTTGCACTATGCGGACGGGGAAAAGAGATATATAATTGCCCCTTTGAAACTTAAGGTTGGGGATAGAGTGATATCAGGTGAGAATGCGGATATCATGCCGGGTAATACTTTGCCTCTAAAGAATATACCGGCTGGAACTTTTGTGCATAATGTAGAATTAAAGCCTGGAAAAGGGGCACAGATGATAAGAAGTGCCGGTACCCTGGGACAGTTAGTCGCAAAGGAAGGGAAGTATGTGCAGATAAAACTGCCTTCCAATGAAGTTCGCCTTGTCTTGAACGAATGCTTTGCGAGTATTGGCCAAGTCGGTAGTATAGAGTATGAAAACGTTTCCGTGGGAAAGGCTGGGAGAAAACGCTGGCGCGGTCGAAGACCTAAGGTTCGCGGCGTTGCAATGAACCCTGTGGATCATCCTCTGGGCGGAGGAGAAGGCAAATCTTCAGGAGGTAGACACCCGGTGACACCTTGGGGTGTCCCGACTAAAGGGTACAAGACGAGGAAGAATAAGAGTACCGACAAGTATATAGTATCGAGGAGAGGAACTCGACGATAAAGGGTTTAGAGGTGTGTGCCCGGGGGTTAACCCGGGGATCTGAGGTGTATGAACTGCTTGGTGCGGTAAACACCCAACTTGAATCATGGGTTTGCCTCTGCATCCTTGCGATGAAGAAAGAGGTTACAGAACAGCTTAATTTCAAAGGAGACTGATGTGGCACGATCAATAAAGAAAGGGCCTTTTTTCGATGAAAGTCTTTTAAAGAAGGTTCGGAGGGCCAGCGAGGCTGGAAGCAAAAAGATAATAAAGACTTGGTCCCGCAGGTCAACTATTCTACCTGAATTGATTGGTCACACAATTGCTGTTCATAACGGGAAGAAATTCATTCCGGTTTTTATTACGGAGAATATGGTGGGGCATAAGCTGGGCGAATTTTCCCCCACCAGGACGTTCTATTCACATGCGGGTGATAGAAAGACCAAGATAAGAGGCAAGAAGGGTAAACCCTAGAAAGATATGAAGGATAGTGGAAAGTATGGAAGTCAGGGCGTCTGTTAATTATGTTAGGGTATCGCCTAGAAAAGCTAAGCTGGTGGTAGATTTGATTCGCGGCAAGAGTGCGGAAGATGCATTGAATATATTATCTGTTACCCCGAAGGTATCTGCCAAAATAGTGGAGAAGCTTGTAAGGTCAGCTGTTGCAAATGCATCGCAGGATAGAAATGTCGATGTGGATACACTATTCATTGATACCATATATGTTAACGAAGGTCCCACGCTTAAGAGGTTTCGGCCACGGGCAATGGGAAGAGCAGGCAAAATACGAAAGAGAAGCAGTCATATTACCGTGATATTAAGAGAAATATGAGATTTCATAAAGGAGGGAATTTTGGGGCAGAAGGTCCATCCCATCGGTTTCAGACTCGGAGTGACCAAGACATGGAGTTCCAAATGGTTTGCTGGTAAGGAGTTTTCTGAATTACTTCAAGAAGATATGAAGATCAGGAAGTTTATAAAGGCTAAACTCTACCATGCCGGTATCTCGAAGATTGAGATTGAAAGAGCTGCGGGTAAGGTTAAAATCAATATCCATACGGCCCGTCCTGGAATTGTAATCGGTAGAAAAGGTATAGAGATAGAAGCCCTGAAGAATGACCTCCAAAAGCTGAGTCCAAAAAATATATACATAAACATTCAAGAAGTTCGCAGACCGGAGACAGACGCTCAGTTAGTTGCTGAAAATATAGCGCTCCAATTGGTAAGGCGGGTTGCTTTTCGAAGGGCAATGAAGCGGAGCGTTACAACTGCTCTGAAGCTAGGCGCCCAGGGGATTAAAATCGCATGTGCCGGAAGGTTGGGTGGTGCGGAGATGGCAAGGACTGAATGGTATAGAGAAGGCAGAGTACCGTTGCATACCCTTAGGGCAGATATTGACTATGGCTTTGCCGAAGCCCGTACCACATATGGTGCCATCGGTATAAAGGTCTGGATTTTCAAAGGAGAAATTCTTTCAAGAAAGAGAGGGTCAAGCACTGCCTAATAGGCTGGCTGGACAGGAAGGGTGTCGACGATGTTGCAACCCAGAAAGATGAAATTCAGAAAACAACAGAGAGGGAGAAGAAGAGGAACGTCGTACAGGGGATCAACGGTTGTATTCGGGGATTTTGGTCTTCAAGCCGGAGTATGTGGTTGGATAACAACACGACAGATTGAGGCTGCTCGAATTGCCATAACACGACACATTAAGAGAGGTGGTAAGGTCTGGATCAGAATATTTCCTGACAAACCGATCACAGCCAAGCCTGCTGAAACGAGGATGGGTAAAGGTAAAGGACCACCTGAAGACTGGGTGGCTCCTGTAAAACCGGGCAGAATTCTCTATGAACTGGAAGGTGTAGAGGAGGAGACTGCGCGTGAAGCCTTCAGACTGGCCGGTCATAAATTGCCCATACATACAAAGTTTGTTTCCCGGGGAGACTTCCATGAAAGCTAGTGAGATTAGGGAGTTAAGTGATACGGAATTGAAGAACAAAGAGAAGGATCTATCTGAGGAATTGTTCAATTTGAGATTCCAGCTTGCGACCGGGCAGCTTGATAATACCATGAGGATTCGTCACGTAAGAATAGACATAGCTAGGATAAAAACTATCCTTAAAGAAAAGGAATTATAAGGTTAATATGAAGGAGCGTGGCCATAGTAAGACCCAGGTAGGAATTGTTGTCAGCGACAAGATGGATAAAACCGTAGTCGTGCGGGTGGACAAATTAACGAAGCATCCGGTATATAAGAAGTATGTCAGAGGAAGGACCACGTACAAGGTCCACGACGAAAAAAATGAGAATAGAGTGGGAGATAAGGTTGAGATAATGGAAAGCAGACCACTAAGCAAGGAAAAGAGGTGGAGGATCTATCGGACACTCGAGAAGGCCTTGTAAAGTGACGAATGGGTGAGTACAATATTTCTTCGAGGAGTTTACGATGATTCAGATGCAGACAATGCTTAATGTGGCAGATAATTCTGGAGCCAAGAAAATCATTTGTATTAAGGTGTTGGGCGGGTCCAGAAGAAGATATGCCAGCCTAGGGGATATAATTGTAGTTTCAGTGAGGGAGGCGATTCCCAACTCAAAGGTTAGAAAAGGGGATGTGTCAAAAGCCGTGGTCGTTCGTACGGCCAAGGAGGTAAGAAGAGAAGACGGTTCTTATATTAAATTTGATGATAATTCAGCGGTTCTCATCAATCCCCAGAATGAACCGATTGGCACCCGGATTTTTGGCCCTGTTGCAAGAGAACTAAGGGCTAAGAAATTTATGAAGATCGTATCACTGGCTCCGGAAGTCTTGTGATTTAAATAGTGTCCATCTATAAATGGTCTTTTTGCACAATATCTGCGTTATGCTCAAAAAATAATCCTCGGAATATTAAACATATGCGCGCGGATATTTTATTCGCATGCCTTGATCTTGAACAAAAATCCTCATTTCTGGATAGGCACTAAATAGAGAGGTTTTATTAATGTCGCGGACGAAACTCCATGTCAAAAAAGATGATATCGTGATGGTAGTCGCAGGTAAAGAAAAGGGGAAGACAGGAAAAATATTGAATGCAATACCTGCGAAAAATCGGGTGATTGTTGAGAAAGTGAATCTTATTAAGAGACATACTCGAGCATCTCAAATTAGCAAGGGTGGGATTGTTGAAAGGGAAGGCAGCATCCACGTTTCCAATGTCATGCTATTTTGCAAGAAATGCGCGTCCCCGGTTAGAATCAGGAAGCAGTTTTTAGATAACGAAAAAAAAGTACGGGTCTGTATTAAGTGCGGAGAGACCCTTGGTAAATAAGGCAGGAATGGTCTTTTTGAGAAATTACGTTCACTATACATTGAGCGGTGACTAATAAAGGGAAGGTTAGATAAAGGGAAGTTTGATGGCAAGAATTAAGGACTTCTATCTTAAAGAAGTGGTGCCGACTTTGATTAACGAGTTCAATTACTCTAGTCCAATGGAGGTTCCAAAACTTGATAAAATAGTGATAAATATGGGATTAGGAGAGGCTATTCAGAACATTAAACTGTTGGATTCCGCCGCTGATGAGCTTGCCCTAATTGCCGGACAAAAGCCACTTGTTACAAGGGCCAGAAAGTCGATTGCATCGTTTAAGCTCCGGAAGGGAATGCCCATCGGTTGTATGACCACTTTGAGACGAGAAAAGATGTATGAATTCCTTGACAGACTGGTTAATATCGCCCTTCCCAGGGTAAGGGATTTTAGGGGGTTGAGCGGAAAGTCATTCGATGGAAGAGGCAATTACGCGCTTGGGATAAAAGAACATATCATTTTTCCTGAGATTGACTATGACAAGATTGATCGGGTAAAAGGTATGAATGTGGTGATTGTTACCACAGCCAAGACCGATGAAGAGGCCAAGTCCTTTTTAAAATTGATGGGCGTCCCGTTTAGGGATTAAGTTTCATTGTCCCTTCAAATCACAGTGAAATCTGAAGAGATACAGGTTCTTATATATAAAATTTCGCAGGGTAAGAAGACGGAATACGAGGAAGCTGTGTATTTTGTGGTACCTCGTCGAGGAACCCGGGCAATATGGCAGAGTAACTATAATATATAAAAACCTACAAATGGAGGGAATGGGTGGCAAGGAAATCTTTAATTGCAAAAGCAAAGAGGCCCCAAAAATTTAAGGTAAGAGAATACAATCGTTGTCCCATTTGCGGTAGGGCTAGGGGATATTACAGAAAATTTAGCATGTGCC
>JAUXHQ010000247.1 GCA_030621455.1 Deltaproteobacteria bacterium | reverse complement strand
GGTATGGGATTTAACATATTCGTCAGTAGTGGCAATGAAGCAGATTTGCATATTGAAGATTACATTGAATATCTCCGGCTGGACCCGGATACAAAAGTCATTTTATCATACATCGAAGGGCTTGTTGATGCAAGGAAGTTCTTAGAAACTGCAAAGAGAACTACCCTTGAGAAACCTATGATCCTTTTTAAGGGAGGCGAGACAGAAGTGGGTGCGGACGTGGTTCAATCACATACCGGGGCGCTTGCAGGTTCGACGCAAATTTACAGCGCTACGCTTAGGCAATCCGGGGTGATTAAGGCGGAAACAATTGAGGACTTGCATGACTTCGCCCTTGCCTTCAACTGCAATCTCTATCCCAAAAGCAGGCGAATAGCAGTCTTGAGTCGCGGAGGAGGGTGGGGGGTAATTGCAGCGGATGCAAGCGAAAGAGCAGGGTTAGAACTACCAAAGCTCCCCGCTGAAATAGCTTCGCAACTGGACAGATTACTCCCTCCATACTGGAACAAGAAAAATCCCATAGACACGGTGATGGCATCCGGCTTCACTCGCATGAAAAAAATCTTGGATATACTGGGGGAATGGAAGGAGGTAGACGGGTTAATAATTCTGGGTGGGTTTGGGGCTTATTTTGCCAGGATTTGGGATGAGAAGGAAGTTACAACGGTATCTGAGAAAATGATAGAGTTATCTCGCAGCAAAGTCATTTTTGCGGTGTCTTTTGCGTTAAATGAGGATTCCGAGGCGGTTCAACTGCTCCGTGAGAACAATGTTCCCCTATACCATGATGTAAAAAGGGCTATCGATGCATATTCAAAATTAGTAGAATATCAGCAATATCTATCAATGACTGCCGCCGGTGGGAGGCGATGAATTGGGTGTAAACACGGACCTCTTCTTTGAAAGAGATGAACTACAATATGAATGTGGGGCTATGACAAGGCACAGAGGCAGAAATAAAGTTTGTGCCTTCTTCTTATTCTCATACCTTGCTCATGATACAGTATTGATCTGCCGATAGATGAGAGTATCCGCACCCTTATCATACAGCGAAGGTTGACATATGACGGATAGAGAGAAGATACTGTTTGTATTCGGCACAAGACCGGAAGCAATAAAGATGAGTCCGGTTATCAAGGAATTCGGCAAACACCAAGACGTGTTTGAGCCATTTGTTGTGGCTACGGCACAACACAGGGAGATGCTTGATCAAGTCTTGGGCCTATTCAAGATCACGCCTGATTATGATCTTGACATTATGGGAGAAAATCAGTCTTTAGAAGACGTAACGACTCGTTGCCTGGAGAGGCTCTCAGAGATCATTCAATTAGAAAAACCAGGGATGGTTTTCGTCCAGGGAGACACAACGACGACATTCAGTGGAGCTTTGGCTTCTTACTACAATAAAGTTCCGGTCTGTCATATAGAAGCGGGTCTGAGAAGCCACGACAATTTTCAGCCGTTCCCGGAGGAAGTAAATAGACGATTGACCACAGTGATCTCGGATATACATTTTGCGCCTACGAAGTTGGCTGAAGAGAATCTTTTAGCTGAAGGCATCCCTCAGCGGAGGGTGTTCATCACGGGGAATACTGTTATTGACGCCTTGTTAGAAATTGCCAACCGGAAATATGAATTTCAAGATCCGCTGGATAAAATTATTAACAGCGACAGTAGACTTATTCTGGTAACCGCTCATAGACGTGAAAGTTTTGGAAAACCAATTAGGGATATCTGCCATGCCTTAGAGGAGATAACCGGGAGAGCTGAAGACGTTAATGTGCTGTTCCCGGTTCATCCAAACCCGCAAATCAAAAAAACGGTGTACGAGTCTATCAAGAACACGGACAAAATACACCTCATATCCCCTTTGGACTATGAACCCTTTGTACACATAATGAAGAATTCCTACCTCATTTTGACGGATTCAGGTGGAGTTCAAGAGGAAGCGCCTTCATTGGGCAAGCCGGTTCTGGTCCTTAGAGATAAGACCGAACGGCGGGAAGCTATAGAAGCCGGCACAGCAAAATTGGTCGGCACTGATGCGGAAAGGATTATTGGAGAAACCTTGGATCTTCTGAACAATGAAGACACCTATAATCATATGGCGGCAACAAAAAATCCTTATGGTGACGGCAAGGCATCCAAAAGAATATTTGACATTATTTCCAACTTCAATTTCGCTCTTTAGGGACGAGGCTGAAACAACTAGATTATATAGGAAATCCCATTTTTTAGTCAATTATATCAATTAGTTCCTGACTATGTGTGCCAGCCGCTCACAGCTATTAAGCTGGTAAGCCATTAAGCTAATAAGCCAAACAGACTTAACAGCTAACAGCCAACAGCTCGCCCGAAGGGCGCTAACTAGATACCCCAACCCCAACATGAGGCGGTTAGCTCGGCCTCGTCCCCAAGCACGACTATTTCTTCAGGGCCTGCCCCAGTTCAATCCCCTTTGCAAAGGCCTTTTGGTTCTGTTCCAATATCGCTTCTTTCTTCCCAAACTTGTTTTCCAGCTCTGCCTGGATGAGGTCCGGAGAGATTGCCTTGGTTATGCCAACATATGTGCCCAACAGAATAAGGTTGTTGACCTGACTTCCCCCCATACTGACAGCGGTTTCCAGCCCTGGAACCTCTACGAGTTTGTAATCCTTGCTCTTTTGATCATCCGGCAGGCCCGTCTTCTCCGCCAGTATCATTCCGCCGGGGAGAACCCTGGGCTCAAAGGTTGTGAGCTGAGATCCATCGAAGACCACCACTGTCTGTGCTTGATCTATCAAGGGCGATGCAATCTCCTCGTTGGAGAAGATCACTGTGCATTCACACAGCCCACCCCTTTTTTCCACAGCGTACGAGGGCAACCATGAGACATGTCTATATTCTTTAAGCGCCGCCCAGGAGAGAAGCTGCCCTGCCATGAGCACCCCCTGCCCTCCCAGTCCGGCCATAATAACATCAATCTTTGAATTTAATTTTTGTTCCATAACCCCTTCCTTATTCGTTAGACTAAATTATCTTATCCGCATTCTTAATTTCGCCCAATGGAAACTCAACAATCAGCTCATTCTCTATCCTGTCCAAACACTCCACCGGTGGCAAATGCCAGTTGGGAGGACAAGCAACCAAGACTTCCACAAAACTGTAACCAGCCCCGTCAATCTGTTTCTGAAAGGCAGTCTTAATATATTTTTTGGTGCGCTGGTAGTTCGCCGGGGTATGCACCGAGCCCCTGGCACTGTAAACAGTACCTTTAAATGTTGCCGCCAACTCCGCAGTGTGCGCCGGGTATCCCTCCACCGCCGCATCTCGCCCCCGTGGGGTTGTGGTAGTTATCTGTCCCAGTAAGGAAGTAGGGGCCAACTGCCCGCCCGTAGTTCCATAATTCGTATTATTGTACATAATTGTAGTGATCTTTTCAGCACGGGTCATGGCTGCTACAAACGCGCCC
>JAUXHQ010000110.1 GCA_030621455.1 Deltaproteobacteria bacterium | reverse complement strand
GAAAGAGCCGGGAGAATTTAACAGGCCTTCAGGCATATGTCTTGATGACAAAAACAGGCTTTATGTTGTTGATAGTCTGAACAAGCGGTTTCAAATACTGGAAGTGGACGGTTAGTCCGTGATGTCGGTTTTTATATGAAAAAGGATATATAGATGGATTGTGGCACGACCGAGTGGTTGACCTTTCTCTTTTTGATGGCATTCTACTTAAGCGTGGAGATATACCAGGTATTGAGACGAAAAGAGGGTGAGATCATCTCATTTGCCGGCCCTGACATTCCCCTCGGCGATCTTTTGGGGACGAGGGCAAATGTCCGAATGAAAGACGGGGAAGTCGTTGATGCGGAGATGTCCGGTTGCACCCTTTGTTTGGGGAGGTTCGAGGTTGGAGACAGGGTGTATGTGTGCAAGAACCGGGACAAGTATGTGGTCAGCCTGCCACTCTTCATGAAGGGCCGGCGAAAGAGAAGCGACTTTTGCAAATCTTCCTGCCGCAGGGAACAGGCAAGCATACAAGGGCTATAGGTATAAATAAGTGGAAATTTTAGGGTACATCACACTTACTATATTTGTTGGGGCGATGGTGCTTATGCTCTTCAGGAAACTGAACTTTCCCGTGCAGACGGTACTTGTCGTGGTTTCACTGATCTGTCTCGTTTTGGGTGCGGTATTCAGATTTTTCAGCGAGGGTTGGGTTGGGGTCATACTCTTGCCTAATGAGATGATAGGAGGCATTATTCTTCATCCCATAACGGCCCTACTGGCAGGTCTTTTTCTTGCAGGGGCATTGACCGCCTCCGGCGGGTTCGACGTGTTAAAGGTATTGATAAATAAACTCCAGAAAACCCCCATAGGACTTGCAGGCACCCTCGTAATACTGATCCAACTTCCGGTAATCGCCTCTCTGCCCTGTGGTAGAATCATAGCAGCCGCTCTTCTCCCTCTGCTCTTTGCCTTTGGTTTTGAGGGGGGTATGGGGTTATTGACGAGATCCCAGTTGATCGTGCTTATAGGCGCGTTTGCAAGGAACGCATTCGGATCCTGCGGGCCGTCACCGATCGGCGGTGTAGGACAGATCGGGGAAGGCTTCCTGGGCGCCTTTTTCCCCACTGCATCCGAGGGTATGCTCAGGGCTCCTCAGGCCTTTTCCCTCATGTTGGGCACGGCCTTGACCGCACTCTTTCTCAAATTGATCACCATGAAGCTCTACCCCGAGGGCGTTTCTCTCAGAGACCTTCCGGAGGGAAGCGTGATAGAGAAAAAAAAGGCGGAGGCAAAGGGTTCCTTTAAAGGTTATCTCTCCCTGGTGATCTTTGTGGCCGCATTGCTGATCAGTATCTTTCAACCGTTCGGTAAAATGCCTGTCCAGACTATCCTGGTTGCCGGGGGGATATTGATGCTATTCATGTGCAGGGTCTCAATACGCGACTTGATGAGCGGCATTATCCTCCTACCGGTCACAGCCATGGCATCCGGGTTCATGGCAGCGGGGGCCCTGGCCAGTACCGGTGGGTTTGAAGCCCTGGGAAACATTTTGAAGGGTTTTTCATCTGTTCCTTTCCTTGGTGTTGCCGGTATGCTGGCCATATTTGTTCAGATTCAGACCATCTTACCTCTCGCATGCAGCCGTATCTTGACAGCAGCCCTCGTGCCTGTCCTCTATTTTTTTGGTCCGGCGAAGTTTGACCTTATCACCTGGCCTCAATTGGCCATTGTAATGGCTGCATACATGATAAACGCCACTACTTCATGCGGACCTTCTCCCCTGGGCGGAGGAGGAATGATGGCCGAAGGAACCATGCGGGCTGACACAGGTTATATAAAGGGCGCCTTCACCTTTTCCTCCATGGCCATTATGGCCCCTCTAGCTGCTATCTATATGAAATTTTTGACCCTTTCATCCTTTTCCGCTTCCGGTGTCCAACTGGGAAGGGATGTCTGGCTAATCATAGAATTCACATTGGTAATCTTTGTAGCCAATGCCATTATCATTAAACTCAGCAGTAAAGTCCTATCAGAAGATGTGGATAAAAACTGGCTATCTCAATTGCCGGCTTTTGTAATACCCGGGGCCATGGGAGGAGCGATCCTTGCCTTCTGCCTTTATGAAATGGCTTTCCTCCGCATCATCCAGGGGGCTATCGGAGGGATAATAGCCTCACTGCTTATTGCTCTCATGGTTCCAAAACGACTCACCCCTGCGGAAACAGGGGAATGATATTCTTTTAAAGAAAGGTGCTTTCTAAAGAGTGCTGACTTTTCTTACATTTACATTTGTGGGGACTTTATCCGGAGCGATAATAGCGTTTTCCCTTGATATGAAGACCCCCAAAGAGATTATTCAAGGGGCGATAGGTGGAGCAATCGCCGGGGTTCTCATGTCATTGATGTTGCCTCATTGAATTGAGTGCCGGTGACAGTGACCTGCACCGGTTTCCTGACGTGGACCACTGCCAATATACGTGTGGAATTTCAAAGGCATCCATCATTTTTCAGTTTACACTTTCTCAACATTGACGGATGCCGGCCATTAGCTGTTAGGCTTTAGCTATTAGGTAAAAACTTTGAAAAATGCATTGTTAAGCTAAAAGCTAACGGCTAATCGAATAGCACAGGTCAAATTTTTGAGGTATATTACCCCCCAAAGCGTAAACTACTTTGGGCTAAATATGAAGGATCTCATTTCAAATCAGGGTTTTTCGCAGAAACACTTTATCTAGCGTGTGCTAAAAAGAGAAAATGAAAAAACAGGATACGGACCGGGAAAAAGGATCAACGAAACATCAAAGGGAAGACCTGGACCAGCCAATGGTCCTGCCCGGTATCCACAGGTACCAGTTCTTCACGAATGTGAAGGATAGGGCGCTCACCAAGAATCTCAATCGTCTTACAATGCTGGGTATTGCCGCTACCCTGGGGGTGGACATAATTAAACCCCTGTTCAAAGGGTTACCTCAGACCATATATTGCTACGAATGCAGGGCCTGTTACGCAACCCAGGATAATTGTCCTGTAGGAATCTCCGTGCAGGCAGAACTTGTCGTGGCCGCAAGGGTCTCTGATTACAGACGGTTCATAAAAAATGGCGGTTTGAAGTGTGTGAGATGCGGCAACTGTTCCAGTTTCTGTGTGCAGAATATTCAGCTTCAAAAGGTATTCGGGACAATGCAGTTGATCACCATTGATGCCATTAAGAAAGGAAAAGTACCGAAGTCTGTCCTTGTCGGCGCCATGGAAGAAGGACTTGTAGGCAGGGACTTCATAGATGATGTGGCAAGACAGACTGAGGGACAGGTATAGGGTTGGACATGTTTCTATCAAGGGGGTTCAGATTAGCGATATTGACTGTCTTAGCGGCGGTGATCTTTCCCGGCACAAGGTTCATCCTGGGGGCTGTGCTTTTCCTTACCTTTCTTGTGAAAGCTTATCAGGTTTGGCGCAAAGAGGATAAACCGTATTTCTTCTATCTCATATCACTCTTCGTCTTCCTACTAATCGGTTATTTTTACTCAGCCGGCGATATAAAACGGGTAAATGAATATCGTCTGACTCATCATCCCGTTGGCGAGATCATGAAAGAGGTGGCGGACGGCACGTACGAGGGTGAGGGCAAGGGTTACAGGGGCCCCATAAGGGTATCGGTTACAGTGGAGGACCACAGGATAAAGGGTATAGAGATATTGAGTTACAGGGATCTTGCTGCGGTAAGGGCAACCACCGTGTCCGAACTTCGAAAGGCAATACTTGAACAGGGCGGTTTAGACGGGGTCAGGATGGAGCCCGATCTCTTGCGAGGGGCCACATATACTTCAAACGGCTTTATCACAGCCATAGAGGATGCCCTGGTAAAAGGGATCAAGGATTATCCCGAGGAAAACCTCTTTGCCAGGACCTTTCTAAATGCGATAATCGGTGTCCCTCCTGATAAGTTCAGTATTAATGCTGTTGCAATAATATTTGCGGTCTTCCTGGTTTTTGATTATACTCTTCAGTCCGCTCTCACGAAAGACACCGGTCAAACCCTCACTTGCTATAATTGTGCAACCTGTGTGGGCGTCTGTCCAATAAAGATGGTGGAAGGATATCAATTTCCCATGGACATGGTTTTGGCTGCAAGGCTGGGCGATTACGAGACGGTTGAGAGGCTTTCAAAGTACTGTGTCGGGTGTGGCAGGTGTGCGGCCAAGTGCCCGGCCGGAAATTCGGGACCCAGTGTGATATCCGCCTCCATAAGAGCTAACAGAAGGTTGAAGGAGGCGTCACAGAAAAGACAGAAGGCAGCTTAAGCATAATTAATCACCACTGAGTTTCCGAGAAATGGAAAAGTTCGGCTGTGCAGTTGGGCAAGTTTACCGCGTATTAACGCAATCCAGCTCAACGGCACAGGTGGACAAAGTTGAGAGAAAAGGGGTTGGGGAAAGAAAGAAGCATGAGTAATAGTTTTAAGAAGGGCCGTCTTCTGATTCCTGTAATAGGCATTGTGATTGTTCTGTTCATCGCATTGCTGGGGATGCATTATAGTGACCGATCTCAATCCTGTGAATTATGTCATAGCAAAGAGGCCCGGTACACCAACTGGCTGATAGCTGACAAGGCTCAAGAAGGGTTCTCCCATGATCAGATAGCCTGTGCGGACTGCCACTTTGAAGGGGCATCAGGGAGGGGGGTGTCCTCAAAGATCAAAGGCGTGACACACACAATAAGTAATCTCGTTCCCTTAATCGATCCGAGAAAACCTCGTATGGTGAACCCAGTAGTTGAGGGGATACCGAGCAAGAACTGCATATACTGTCACGTTTCGTTTGACAAGATTGATGAGATGAATGAAGATGACCTGCCTGAAGACCTTAAAGAGATAGGGCTGGCCATGGGGCACAAAAAGCACTACGAGACAGCCCTCAATGAGTGTGCCGCCTGCCACGAGAGGTTCAAGCTGAAGGACGGTAAACTTGTAGAGGACAAAGGTGTAAATTATAAGGAATACAGTCACATGACCTGTGACAGTTGTCACAAATATATTGCCCACGCTTACAAGAAATTCGAGAACCTGACATCGAACATCACTTATGATGAGGCTGTCCAAAAGGCGTGGGTCGATCTGAACAGGAATACGAGATGGAAAGTGGACATACCTTCCGAGGAGAGCTGCAGAAGGTGTCACAATGGTAAGATCCATTTTCAACAAGAGATATTCCTTGCAGACAAGATCAAGGACGACAACTATGAGAACTGCCTGAAATGCCACCCCTCTATGACGCGGAAATATTTCGATGAGTATAAACAAAGTTTAGGGTCCGAGGGGTGGAAGAGCCGGAGCGTTAATCCCAGGGGGTTAAATTAATGCCTGCAGTCATTGCAAGAGAAAAGTTAAAGACAAAGAAGATACTCAATGTAATACTCGACACGAAGGAGCCTCCGGTGGCCCGGTGCAGGTTGCTTTCAAAGGGGATCGAACCATACCACAGATTGTATCTTGATAATGACAATATAGAGGGGGATAAGGCCTGTCTGGCCTGCGGAAACTGTGTGGATTCGTGTCCTGTTTTGCGGAAGGAACCGGAGAGGCTGGTAAAGACCGAACAGAGGACATCCTTTGCCCTGGAGTCCACTGTTGGAGAGGACTGTGAACAGTGTTATTCCTGTACGCTGGCATGCCCCCAGGTAGACGTCAATATAAAAGACTATATAGTGGACGAGAAGGTGATCGATGTTATCCCACAGTCCAAGAAGATCACTGCATTGGACAACTACTTCATGGTAATTGCTGCGCTCATATTCGGCATCGTTATTGGGGCCTTTCTGGCCATGTAAGGCCAAGTGTAACCGGTCTCGGCGCGGGCGTAAAGCGAAACTGATCCTGATACCTTTGCGCTGAACCGGCAAGGTCAAACAAGGGGGGAAATAGTATGGAATCTAACGATAAGAATCCGGAGGAGAGTACGACAGAAGAGGAGAATATAGAAGGAGTCCCCACTGTCCCTATCTTCATAATGGGTAAGAGGTACGACGTACCCGACAGTTTAACCATACAGAAGGCAATGGAATATGCAGGATACCAGCTCATCAGGGGATGCGGTTGCAGGGGAGGGATCTGCGGAGCATGCGGAACGGTTTACAGATTCCCGGACAGCCCCAAGATTGAGGTGGGGCTTGCATGTCAGACACTGGTCAAGCCCAATATGTATCTTACCCAGATTCCCTTCTTTCCTGCAAATAGAGCGAATTACAACATAGAAGACCTCCAACCGACAGTCGATGAGATCGTAAGACAGTATCCTGAGATCCTCAAGTGCATGGGGTGTAATACCTGCACCAAATCCTGTACCATGGATATAGAGGTGATGGAGTATATATCTGCTGCATTAAGGGGAGACATTGAAAAAGCGGCAAGACTATCCTTTGACTGTATCATGTGTGGGCTGTGCACTGCCAGGTGTCCTGCAGAGATCGGTCAATACAATATCGGCATCCTCTGCAGGAGGTTGTTCTCAAGACACATGATGCCTAAATCCGAACATCTGGCAAAGAGGACGGAAGAGATCAAGGCAGGGAAGTTTGAAAAGATGCTCGGCGAACTCAAAAGGATGGATAAAGAGACCTTGATAAAGGTATACGAAGAGAGAGAGATAGAGCCCGATCTGTCTGAGGAATACTGGGCACCTTCGGACAAGAGCCATCTGTGATCATATTTTTTCAGTGAACAAGGGAGAGACATTATGCCGTATCCGCCGGA
>JAUXHQ010000032.1 GCA_030621455.1 Deltaproteobacteria bacterium | reverse complement strand
CTGTCGATGAGATTGTTGAGTACTGTAAAGAGAACCTGGCTCCTTATAAGGTGCCAAAGAGAGTGGAATTCCGAAGTGAACTTCCGAAGAGCCAGGTAGGGAAGTTTCTTCGTAGGGTCCTGGTGGAGGAAGAGCGGCAGAAGATGCAGCAGAAGGGTTGATCAGACTGCCTATTCCTTTACATATCCCGACACTTCGACTGTATTTACAGGGTCGACGTTGAGGTTCGTATGGATCGTCAGCTTTTCGCGTAGTCTCCCCGGTCTTATCTTTTTCACCGGCAGTTTCAACTCAATGGCATAGGTTCGGCCTGGTTCAACCTCCCGGATATTAACTTCAAAGAGATCCCTATTGTAATCGATCTTTTCGATCTTCATCTCATCTTGCATGAGGGGCCTGATATTCAAAGAACGAACCAACACCTTTGTGTTGGAGGCCTTCAACCTGGTGAGATTCAGTCGCCCGAAATGAACTCTTTCTGGTGTCACCTGGAGACTTCCAGTTATTTCCCCATAAATCCTTATCTTGAGCAATGGTTTCTCGGGATAATTGGTCTTCACCTGTAACATGCCCCGATACTTTCCTTTATGGTTCAACTTATTACGAAAGATCAGACGGAACGCTTTGCCTTCCTCAAGCGTCTCTATCTTATAATCTACTCTATCCGATATGGAAAATTGTGCAGGCTCCAAGATGAGGGGTCTATCTTCGTATGCCCGGACAGTAAGCTCATCCAGGATCTCGTCACCCTTTAAACCCCTTAGACGGGCAGAACGGGGTTTAACGGAAATAACGGGCCTGATCTTCGCCTTAATAGAAACGGACGGCTTCATGTCTGTGGGGGCATTGCTTATTATTCTGGCCCTCTTATGGATGGGCCCATCGAGTCCAACAGTCTTTACTGTCAAATGAATAGTCCCCTCACCGCCGGGAGGGATGCTCGGGTCGAACCGGGCTACACTGCAGCCTCAGCCGGGTTTGATGCGCTTTATGGTGAGAACACCATTCCCCTTGTTATATACCCTAAAACTGTGTTCCAAAAGGGTACCTTCTTTCACCTCCTTAAAGTCAAAAATACTCTCAGGGATAACCATGACCGGCCCATCCTTACCCTCTTCGGCCCTGGTGTCGGCCATCGCAAAGAGTAAGATAAATATCAAAGAACAAACTACTCCGAATCCTTCTTTGGCTCTCCTTGTCATCACTGATGTCTCCTACTAGAACTTTATCTTTGGGGCTGTTTTAGCCTCCTCCGGGGCTTCGAAAAAGGCCCCCTCTTTAAAACCGAACATGTTTGCCATTATGTTGTCGGGGAATGATCTTACCCTTACGTTGAATGCCTTGACCGCCTCGTTATATCTTCTCCGCTCCACTGCAATTCTGTTTTCCGTTCCTGCAAGTTCATCCTGCAAGCGGATGAAGTTCTGATTGGCCTTCAAATCCGGGTACCGTTCCATAACGACCAGAAGTCTGCTCAGGGCTGTAGTCAATTGATTGTTGGCCTCAATCTTTTCCGGGACGGTCTGTGCTCCTCCGACGCTTGCCCTGGCCCTGGTCACCTCTGTTAATACCTCCTTTTCGTGCTTGGCGTAACCTTTCACCGTCTCCACATAGTTGGGTATAAGATCATAACGTCTCTGGAGTTGGTTTTCCACCTGGGCCCAGGCACCTTTTGTCCCTTCTTCCAGGGCCACAAAACGGTTGTATGTACCCTTGAAAAAGGAATAGAAAGAGATCAGAAGGATTATCAGAACTGCTATTACTATAAGACCTATCTTGCCTTTTTTGCTCATGAAAATATTCCTCCTTTCGGTAATTCCAATGGGTGCAGTTACTCTCATCCGAATATCTGCACCTTATCCACCCTATCCAATATCTATCTCATCAACATGGGACGATAGCGTCCGGATTTCATTTATGTACCTATGTATCAATACCCCCATCTCCCCCTTTGTGACCTTCTTTTCCTTGTCCTTGACACTGATGAGGGTCGAGAAGAGCGTGTAATCCAAATCAAATTCCTTGCAGACACGCGATACTATCTGGTCCTTGTGAGTAGGTACTTCTATCTCCTTTAGATGGAGTAGCGCCCTGAATACGGCGATGAATGCGGGGATTGAACGGGCAACAAGGGATCGCATCTCTCCCCCTCTTTGGGATGAGTCAAGGTATCCTTGCCTCAATTGAAGGAGTTTCGCCTTCAATTCCCTTTCGCATTGTACCCTCAGGTGTCCTTTTTCAAAGGAGAGGTTTGAAAGGACGTCTTCTCCAAAGACGAGCGTATAGTTCGTCTTCATATTTAAAAATTCCACGGGAAATGAATCAAGGGAAGACTCTATATAATCTTTGGTCAGGAAAAGGGGGCTATTGACATTCCTCTTCCTCCATTTGGACACAACTTTGAAAGACCCCTCCAGAGCATCTATGCCCTCTTCAGAAAGTACTATCAGGAAATTCAAATCCGATTTCTTGGGAACGTACTCTCCGCTGGCCCCACTCCCATAAAGGATGATAGAGACTAAGTCGTTACCAAAAGCCTGCTGGTAATCCTCTGTGATTTCCTCGAATACCTCCCTGGGTTCCTTTGGTATTTTTGCCATCAGTCTCCCTCCCTTTGTTAGCACGTGTGTTTAAAAACCCTTCAAAAACTACGGCCTGCTCCGCCCCCACCGCTGAGACCGCCGCCAAAGCCACCAAATCCCCCACCAAAACTCCCGAAGCCTCCTCCGAAGCCTCCTCCTCTCCCCCCCCCCATCATCATCATCAACAGGAGCAAGGGCAGGAACCCGCCCCTGGACCGGGACAATGCCAGTAAGAGTATGATGAAGAGTATAACGGGGAGAATTCCCACTCCGCAACTCTGTTTTTTCGGTAATGGCCTTCTAGCCGCCACTTGTCCCCCGAGCTTGACTCCGGCGTCTTTTGCAATTATGCCGGCCAGTACGAACATGCCATTCAACATACCCTTCCCGAACTCGTTCTTCCTCAGGTAAGGTACCATATAGTCGTCCATAACCTGACCCACAAGGCCGTCAGGCAGGATTCCTTCCACACCGTATCCTGTCTCTATCTTCAGTTTCCTCTCCTTCACGGCAAGGAAGATCAAAACACCCTTGTCATCCCCCTTTTTACCTATGCCCCAGCTTTGGTACAGCTCGCTTGCATATGTGGAGTAGTCTATGTCGCCCACGCTCTTAACAGTTGCGACAACTATGGCTGTGCCGGTCTTTTGCAAAACCTCCAGGGCCAGCGACTCCATCCGCCTTTCGTAATTCTGTGGGATGATACCGGCAAAGTCATTGATTGCGCCCTCCGGCTTTGGATACTCTATGCCTCCACTTACAGTAGCCGGGCTAAGGAATAATACTACCACGCATAGGATGACGAATAATTTTATCCAATGTGCATTACCGATTCTCATACGCCCCTCAATTTGTACCCCTGTTTGCTAGGTTTATATACTAATAAATAATGAGTGCCTAAAGTTTTAAATGCCTAAAGTGCCTAAAATTAAGGAATACACTCCAAAACACTGTTGATTTTGATTCTGACCAAGATCTGGTTTATAAAATAAGCAGAATAAATTAACTTTAGGCACTTGTAACTTTTTGTGTAACCGCACAAGTTAGGAAAAGTGTAAACTACTTTTGATGCTGCATGAAAGATGCCGACACTATCTATTCTTTTGACGTCTGTATTTCCGGTGTTCATTCTTCCACGAGGGACCTTTCTTGCTTTTTCCCTTCAACTCCTTGTGGGGATGTAACCCCCTGGCGAACAACATATATTCCGGGATCTCCGGTTCCTCTTCTTGCTTCTTCTCTACTTTCTTCTCCTTCTTCTCTTGAGGAAGAGGAGGGCCGGTAAAGTATTCAACGGGCAAGGCTTCCACCAGATAAATCAACTCATTTGCAAGATAGAAGGTAATACCTTCCTCATTCGCTCTCCCGGCGTTAATTGTCAACAAGACCGGAGCAGGGTCCCGGCGACATCCAATACGTATTGCGAGTTCCCTGGAAGTAGTCAGATGTACATATTGACGGACCATGGGGCTCAGACCATTACGCAGGATGCCTGGGTATGCCTTTCGCCTGGTTCCGTGATATAGAATCTTTGGGGGTACAGATGGCTCATATTGAATTTTCACTGGCGAAGAGTGGCCGTAACTTGCCCTTATTCGCTTTTCGTCCATTTGGAACCGTTCCCTGTCACTTACATACACAGCCTGTTTGATGTCTGCCATACGCACATAAGACCAGCCTTCTTCTTCAGTAATGGCCTTATGCAGCTCTTTTAGGGGGATAAACCCCTCTTCGTCAAGGACTAGGCCGAACTCATCAGGCCGATGTCTGAGTATATACGACATCAATTTGCTCAGACTTCTGATCTTATGATCTTTCCCCACAGGACCCCTTCAAAATTTTATACTTCAGGAATTTGGGAACTCAATTATTCTCCTTTTCCTATCCTGTCCTCCTCTCCCTTCATGAGACGCCGAATATTATCTTGGTGTTTGTATATTATCAGGCCTGCAATAATTACACTCATGACTATGTAAATCTCGGAATAGGAGAACAAAGCAATCCAAATGGGCAAACTTCCCGCGGCCACTATAGATCCAAGAGAGACGTATCCCCATTTGTAGACTACGCCTGCAAAGATGGGGAATGCGACAAAGAGTGCCCACGGAACAATGGGAATGCAGACGCCGACGGCTGTGGCGACACCCTTGCCCCCTCTAAATCTCAGGAACACAGGATAGAGATGACCCATAAACGCTGAAAGGGCAGTCAGACTTATCCATGTCTGTGATTTGAACAGCCAGACGGCAACAGCAACAGGGATCATCCCCTTTATGACATCCCCCAGGAGGGTCAGGGCGCCAAGCCCCTTTCCAACAGTTCTGTAGACATTTGTTGCTCCTATGTTTCCGCTGCCTCGCTTGGTGACATCGACTTTGGCCCAATATCTTGAGAGGATAACCCCTGTAGGTATGGAACCGAATATATATGCGAAGAGGATGAAGACGACACCTTTGACCATGTCAACTTTACTCTCGGATTCGGAATTTTCACTGCGGGAGAAGCCTAACTGCTAACAGCACAGTCCTAACAATTTCAAAGGGATTCTAAAGGATTCGATGTTGTATGTCAAGGAGCAACAATAGTCCCTCATGAATCGCTGCATAAACGTTGACAAAAAACGACCATTGGAATAAAATAATATACAGAAAAGGTGTTAAGGGATATAAAAAAGAAAAGGGCATGGGAGAGTGAGGTGGCTTTATGTTAGTGGGTGATATAATATCGAAGAAACTCATCAAACTGACTATTACGGATGATGTCGGGAAGGCATTTGAGCTCATGAGGGTCAACAGGATTCGTCATATCCCTGTCTTGAGTGATGGAAAACTTATGGGGATCATCACGAATACCGATCTTCGCCAGGTCTTAAAACCGTCAAAATCCAAAGGATCCGAACAACCAGCCTACTTCATATCAAAACTCTCCACCGTTGAAGAGATTATGACTAGCGATCCCTTAACTGTTACCCTTCAGACCGATGTGGAGGAGGCTGCAAGACTTCTGCAAGAACATAAGATAGGGGGGCTGCCCGTTTTGGAGGATGGGAAGCTGGTTGGAATGATTACCGAAACCGACATACTGACAGTATTCATCGAGATTATGGGATTGATTAAATACAGTTCAAGGGTAGACGTGATCCTGGGGACACACCCGGATGCATTCCAGGATGTCTCTAAAGTAATCATACGGAATGGCGCTGAGATTATAAGTGTCGGGATGTCACCCCATACCGAAAAGGAAGACAGGGTCTATTACTTTCGCCTGGATACGGACGATGTACGTCTTGTCGCCAAAGCTATTGAGGATAGCGGCTATGAGGTAGTGTCAGTCGTAGACGGATAGAATACTCATGGTCACAGGGGTCAGGGTTCTTGGGCGTGGGTAAATATTAGAGACGGGTCCGGAACTGGAAAGAATATGAAAGAAGAGGATTTTCTAAAAGAGGTGGAGTTAATCAAGGAGGATGTTTCGGAGTTTAAAGTACGCTATTCATCCTGTCAGTACTTTCATGAAAGGGCCAGGCATTTTTCAAGAGACCAGCTTGATAAGGCCGTCAAATTGTTCAATCAAATGATGGGCGAGAGATTCAGCGACAAGGAGTGAAAGGGACTGGTCACAGAAAGGCGGTGATGGGCGAGAAAAGATCAATACGTTCAAGAGATATATTCCTGGCCATATGCTCCGGCTTATTACTGATTACCATATTTCCAGGGTTTAACCTGGAAGTCATTGCCTGGTTTGCTCTTATACCGTTATTCTACGGAATTAGAGGGAAAAGACTCCACCATTGCTTTTATCTGGGTTTGATTACAGGTTTTGTCTTCTTTTTGGGGCTGGTGTACTGGGTATTCATCGCTGTTTCCCGTTACGGCAACCTCAATCACCTCCTCAGTGTGTTTGTACTGACACTCCTGGTTTGCTATTTGAGCCTTTTCATAGGTACTTTTGCATTCCTCGTAAGGTGCGCTGAAGATAGACTTGGTTTTAAGGAGGTCTCAGCGGCCCCTCTTATCTGGGTTTCTCTGGAATATGTAAGGTCTTTCTTGTTTACCGGTTTCCCGTGGGAGAGTTTGGGTTACTCTCAGTTCCTGTTTTTGCCCCTCATCCAGGTCTCGGACATTACGGGGGTTTATGGGATAAGTTTCTTAATCGTCTTGGTAAATGCCTTATTATTCAATATATCGTATGACTGGGTCTCAAGGAGAGAGAAGGGCTTTTTTAAAGCGGTTGCGTTTACCCTTGTTCTCTTTATAGCAAGCCTTGTCTATGGAGCCTGGAGATTGGGAGATGTGTGTGAGAGGGCGCAGACCTTCCCAACCATGAAGGTTGCGGTCATCCAGGGTAACATTGACCAGAGCAAAAAATGGGACCCTGCTTTTATGGATGAGACTATCGATATATACAGAGATCTGAGCCTTGAGGCGGCTAAATCCAGTCCTATTTTGACTATATGGCCTGAGTCAGCCACCCCCTTCTTCTTCCAATCCAATGCGAAGCATAGAAAGACCGTCTTCAATATCTCCAAAGAGACCGAGTCATGGCTTCTATTCGGTAGTCCTGCCTATCGACAACGGAGTGGAAAGTTAGAGTATTTCAACAGCGCCTTCTTGGTCTCACCGAGTGGTGGTGTCCTCGGGAGATATGATAAGGTTCATCTAGTCCCGCTGGGCGAGTATGTACCCCTGGGTAAATATTTGTTTTTTGTTGACAAGCTCGTTGAAGGGGTCGGCGCTTTCTCTCCGGGGAGGAGCCTTGAACCATTGGAATTTTCCCAGGGAAGGCCCGGTGTTTTTATCTGCTATGAGGCCATCTTCCCTAACCTGGTTCGAAAATTCGTCAAGAGAGGGGCGAATTTTCTGGTAAACTTGACGAACGACGCATGGTATGGTAAAACATCTGCTCCGTACCAGCATCTTTCCATGGTCACTTTTCGGGCGGTTGAAAATCGGGTCTTCATTGCGAGGGCTGCCAATACGGGCGTAAGCTCAATAATAGAACCTACGGGAAAGATATTATCAGCTACCGGTATATTTACCAAAGCGTTTATTGTTGGTACGATCCGGTTGGGGTCGATTCATTCCTTTTATACGGAATTTGGTGATCTCTTTGCCCGGATATGTCTGGTAATCACGCTATCCTTAATCGTAAGAGAGGTGTTAAAAAGTGTTAAGCGACGTTCAGGAAAGGTTTAAGGAATTGGACAAGAAACTGCATGGTCTTCGAGGTCATCTTTGACATTGAAGGGATAACTCTGCAGTTGAGGGATATAGAAAAGTCAATGGAGAAACCGAGTTTTTGGGATGACCGGGAAAAGGCTAACAAGACCTTAAAAAATAGGAAGTTTCTCCAGAATTTAGTGGATCAGTGGAAAGAACAGAAGGACAGACTTGAAGATGTCAGTATACTTCTGGAACTTGTGGAGGAAGAGAAAGACGAAGAGACCCTTGCTGAGATCGAGATTGACCTTGACAGCATAGAACAAGAGGCCCTCGGTATGGAAGTGAAACGCATGCTTGGGGGAGAGAACGATTTCAATGGAGCCATTGTCAGCATCCATGCCGGTGCTGGCGGCATTGAGGCTCAGGACTGGGCCGAGATGTTGATGAGGATGTATTTCCGATGGGCGGAAAACAGGGGGTTCAAAACAGAGATTATAGATTATCTGGGGGCGGATGAGGCCGGCATAAAGAGTGTGACCTTCACAGTGGAGGGGGATTATGCTTACGGTCTACTGAAGGCGGAGATAGGTATACACCGGCTGGTCAGGATATCACCTTTTGACGCTGCGGGACGACGTCATACCTCTTTTGCTTCCATATTCGTCTACCCTGAGATCGAAGACGGGATTGAAGTCGAAATAAATGAAGATGATCTGAGAATAGATACATTTCGTGCCAGTGGAGCAGGGGGACAACATGTCAACAGGACCGATTCGGCGGTGAGAGTTACTCACCTTCCAACCGGCATTGTGGTCCAGTGCCAGAATTTGAGATCCCAGCACAAGAACAAGGCTATGGCCATGAAAGTTCTTAAATCGAGGCTCTACGAGTTCGAGATGAAAAAGAAGACTGAGAAGATGAACGAACTCCATAGTAACAAAAAGGAGATTGCCTGGGGAAGTCAGATTCGCTCCTATATCCTTCATCCGTATCGGATGGTCAAAGATCACAGGACAAATAAAGGGGTTGGTAAGGTAGATGCGGTTCTGGACGGAGATATTGATCAGTTCATAGAGGCATTTTTACTTTCCAGTAATACGCCTCCAGGTATCGGTGTGGTGGAGTAAGTTGCCGTATGATAAGGATAGGCACTCGTTCAAGCCAACTTGCATTATGGCAGGCGAACTGGGTAAAGAAGCAGTTGGAGAAGAGATACCCAGGGATGAAATGTGTCCTGGAAAAGGTAAAGACCAAAGGGGACAAGATAACGGATCTTCCGCTGGCAAAGGTGGGAGGGAAAGGCCTCTTTGTCAAAGAGATCGAAGATGCCCTCTTGGAGGGCAAGATAGATATCGCTGTTCACAGTATGAAGGATGTCCCCACGGTTCTTCCGGAGGGTTTGCATATAAGGGCAGTGACGCATAGAGAGGATTTCAGAGACGCCCTGATCTCCAGAGGCAATTTGCAGTTGAAAGGTCTGGCCTCAGGTTCGAGAATCGGGACGAGTAGTCTGAGGAGGCAGTCTCAACTTCTGCATATCTATGAAAGCTTTCAGGTGGTGGCATTGAGAGGTAATCTCGATACCAGATTGAGGAAGCTGGAAACGACCCCCCTGGATGCCATTATCGTGGCTGCCGCAGGGTTAAAACGGATGGGCTGGGAAGACAGGATATCTCAGTATATCCCGACTGAAGTTATGATGCCGGCTATAGGACAGGGAGCGCTCGGTATTGAATCAAGGGTGGATGACGAAAGGATCAATGAGGTTGTAGATTTCCTGAATTCCTCTGATTCGGAAGCGGCTGTCACAGCAGAAAGGCAATTTCTGAGAAAGCTGGAGGGCGGGTGTCAGGTTCCCATCGCTGCTCTGGGGAGGGTTAGTGAAGGGGTCTTGACCCTTTGTGGGATGGTAGGTAGTATCGACGGGAAAATCCTCTTAAGGGATGAAGTGGAAGGAAGCCCTCATAATGGGGTTGTACTAGGCGAGAGACTGGCTGAGAGGTTATTGGCCAGGGGAGCAGGAGAGATCCTAAGAGAGATATTTCCAGCAACTCACCAGGTGTCCCCCTGATTCCTCCCGTAACTCAGGTTCGCGGTCAGTGCATACGGGCATCACATACTTGCAGCGAGGAGAAAACCTGCACCCTTTGGGAAGGTCGGATAATCCGGGCACGATCCCCGGTATGACCTCCAACCTCTTTTTCCCCGCTCGATCTCCGGCCATTATGGGCACTGAGTTAAGAAGCCCGATCGTATAAGGATGTCTTGGCTTTTCAAAGAGGTCATTCACCGTTGAGTATTCCACTATTTTACCTGCGTACATCACAGCCACGTACTGTGCAGTCTCCGCTATGATCCCAAGGTCATGGGTGATCAAAACAATTGACATCCCTATCTCTTCTTTAAGCCGATTCATCAAGTCCATGATCTGCGCCTGGATGGTTACATCCAGTGCAGTAGTGGGTTCATCCGCGATCACCAGTTTTGGGTTACACGACAAGGCCATAGCGATCATTACCCTTTGTCGCATCCCCCCGCTAAGCTGGTGAGGATATTCCCGTATCCTTTCTTCCGGGGAAGGAAACCCGACTAATTTTAACATTGCCACGGCTTTCTCCATAGCATCCTTTCTTGATAGTCTCTGGTGAAGCCGTAAAACCTCTGAGATTTGTTCTCCAATTTTGAAGACGGGGTTTAAAGAGGTCATAGGTTCCTGAAATATCATGGATATTTTCTTTCCTCTGAGCTTCCGTATCTCAGCCTCTTTGAGTTTAAGAAGATCCTGTCCTTCGAATATTACTTCGCCACCCACAATTTTTCCCGGCGGGTCGGGTATCAACCTCATGATTGATAGGGCGGTTACACTCTTCCCACACCCCGACTCCCCCACCAGGCCCAGGGTATCCCCCTCATCAAGGTGCAGGGTAACCCCGTCAACGGCCTTTGCAACCCCTTCCTCTGAGGTGAAGTGGGTCTCGAGGTTTATAATGTCCAGTAACCTTCTACTCATCTTCGGATACCTTTCCCTTCTCAACGAGTATCCTGCCAACGATGTCG
>JAUXHQ010000165.1 GCA_030621455.1 Deltaproteobacteria bacterium | reverse complement strand
ATAATGCAAGACTTGATTCCAGAGAAAAAACCTACCTGGATATCATCGAATCTCACCTTAACAAAATTGTCTCACCCTTACTCCGAAAACTTTCTTCAAGTTACCTCCGCCTTACTCCTCAGGAAATCCAGATAGCCTCTCTTGTGAAAGGCGGCAAGACAACAAAGGAAATTTCTCAGATCCTGTTCATTTCAGAAAATACCGTTAACTTCCACCGCAAGAACATAAGGGGGAAGTTAGGTCTGAAAACGAAAGATACTAACCTGCGATCATACCTCCTTTCCCTTGAAGAACAGTAGTTTTTACCTACCATTTATCACCAAATCTTCAATTATTGTAATACACCCAGTTGATAATTATAATATGTATGCATAGGGAGTGGCAGATATTATTAACTTTTTACGAAAATACGAAAGGAGGATTATCATGGCATGGATTTGGGCAAACCTAGATGACAAAGGAAGGGGCGAGGTTCAGGCACTGGAGGATAAATTGGGAAAGAGAATATTGGCTATTTATCCTGACTTTGTACCTACCAAAATTAACGATGATGAACTAAAGCAGATTAAAGGGCTGGAGGAAAAACTGAAAGTCAATCTGGTGGCTGTGGCCAGTCATTAAGACGTTGATTTTAAACAACTTTTCTGCCAAATCCCGGTGGGGAGGATGTGCACAACCGGAGTATAGTTCAAAATATGCCGGGTAACCACATGCCTCCCTATTTTTTTCTACCTGTGCAGTTGATCAGGTTTACCGCTTGCCGGCGCTTAACGCAATCTTGTTAACTGAAACATCACAGACACTTCAAGACACTAGGTTTGTGTATCTGAACAGGTCGAAAACTTGCGATAACTTTGTTTTCAGATCGAACAAATCTGACCTAAATCTGAGCGCCAACTTGAGGAAGTTATTTCGGCCCCGTCCCTAAGCAACCGGAAATGTCAACCGATTTCCGGGCGCCGAACATACGATGTAATATTGCTACCTGTGCATTTGATCAGGTTTACTACTTGACTTTCAACTAAATTTTGGCTATACACTGTTCACAGTTGTTGTTTCCTGTCAGTCTGTTCTTTGAATATTCGAGCAAGAACCACCTAGGAGACAAAATTGAAGATCATGGTAACAAACGATGATGGAATCCATTCTTCAGGTCTTTTAGCCTTGGCCAAAGTCCTGCAACCAATAGCGGACGTGTGGATTGTGGCTCCTGACAGAGAAATGAGTGCTGCCAGTCACTCTCTGACCCTGCACAGACCCTTGCGTGTAAAAGAGACCGCTCATCAATCGTACCATGTAGACGGTACCCCAACGGACTGCGTCAATCTCGGGGTGAACGGCATCTTGAGGACAAAACCCGATCTTATTGTGTCGGGAATCAATAAAGGCGGTAACCTCGCAGACGATATAGTTTATTCAGGCACTGTCGCCGCCGCCCGAGAGGGCGCTATGCTTAATATACCCTCTTTCGCGATCTCCGTAGTAGCAGACAGGGACTTCAATTTCCACGCTGCGGCAGGTTTTGCGTTGAGATTGGCAAAGCACATCCTTAAGAACGGACTTCCTCAAGGGACATTCCTTAATGTAAATGTCCCAAATAATGAAACCGATGGGAAAATCCCCTACAAAATCACGAGGCAGGGCAAGAGGAGACATGCTGGTTCGATTGTTGAAAAAGTGGATCCCAGAGGGGAGAAATATTACTGGTTTGGAAGCAACAACTTCGGTTTCTATGAGATGGAAGACTCCGATTTCGAGGCTGTTGCTCAGGATCATGTCTCAATAACCCCACTCCATCTGGACCCGACAGATTACTCCTTCATGAAGGAATTGTCCGAATGGGTCTTGTAGCCCAGACGTCCTGCCTTTAAGCAGTCCGTTAATTTAACAGGTTCTAAAATCCTGAGGCCCGTTATGCTAAAAAAAATGTACGATTGGGTCCTCCACTGGGCGGAAACCCCTTACGGGACCTGGGCGCTTTTCATATTAGCCTTTGCTGAGTCCTCCTTCTTCCCCATCCCACCAGATGTCCTACTGATTGCCCTGGCCATATCCATACCCAAGAACTCCTTTAAATACGCCTTGGTTTGTTCTGGGGGATCGATCCTGGGTGGCGTGTTCGGGTACTTCATAGGGCTTCAGTTTATGGAATTCATAGGAAAACCTATAATCGAGTTTTACGGGGTCAATGACAAATACGACTATATTCAACAGCTCTACAATAGACACGATGCATGGGCTGTTGCCATTGCAGGGTTCACACCCATACCCTATAAGGTCTTTACCATTGCCGCAGGAGCCTGCAGGATCAGGTTCTCTGTCTTTGTGCTGGCTTCCATTTTGAGCAGGTCAGCGAGGTTCTTTATCGTCGGGGGGTTAATTTACACATTTGGGCCGGCCATTAGATCATTTATCGATAAGTACTTCAATATCCTGGCTACAGTATTCGCGGCCCTCGTGCTTCTTGGTTTCGTTGCCGTTAAGTACTTCTTTTGACCTTTCTGCTTCTATTAATAGGCTTTAACGCTAGATTTTTATCTTGTTTATTACTTCTGACTCTCTGCCTTTTTTAAAAGGAGGTATCCATGCAAATCGGAGTTATAGGAGCGGGCTGCTGCTCTCCGTCTGTTGGAAGAATAGCGGAAGAGGTGGGGAGAGAGATCGCCAAGGCTACGGCAACTCTGATCTGCGGCGGGCTGGAGGGTGTCATGAATGCCGCTGCAAGGGGCGCTAAGCTTGAAGGAGGATTAACCGTTGGAATATTACCGGGTGTCAACCCGGGTGATGCAAACCCATATATCGATGTCTCCATCGTCACAGGCCTGGGACACGCCAGGAATGTCCTTGTTGTCCACTCCTCTGATGCCTTAATCGCGGTTACGGGAGGCTATGGCACATTATCCGAGATAGCCATCGCCCTCAAACTAAAAAAGCCTGTTGTTGGTTTGAACACCTGGGATGTGACCGAAGAGATTGTGCAGGCCAAGAATCCAAGAGAAGCTGTTTCCCTTGCCATTTCCCTATTTTCTTCTACTTCACCCCTTAGCCCCTCTTAAACATCCTGTCTATCTCTTTATATGTTATCTTTCTCAGGATCGGCCTCCCATGGGGGCAGTTGGTTGGAGACCCTACGTTATCCAGTTGTTGCAAGAGGGTATCAATCTCTTCCCGGCTCAGGTCTTGATTTGCCTTAATCGCGCCATGGCAAGCCATCAAGATAAGGACTTTTTCTACAGATTCCTCTAATTTTAATGACTTACCATAAGAATAGAGCTCATCGACAATGTCGAGGATAAGCCTCCGGCAGTCTTTGTCGACAAAGGCAAGGGGGACCGATTTGACAATAAAGGTATCCCCGCCAAAAGGCTCTATCTCGAAACCTACTTCCAGAAGCTTACTGAGGTATCCTTCCAGGAACCTCGCTTCCCCGTGTCTCAGTTCGATACGTTGAGGTATCAACAACCCCTGGGAAGCAATCGTAGCGCTTTCGCGTCCCTTTTTCAGCATCTCTAAAATGACTCTCTCGTGGGCAGCGTGTTGATCAATGAGTATCAACCCTTCATCATATGAACAGAGCAAGTATGTGTCTTTAATCTGACCAATGGGGGTCAAGGAAGAGAAGAAGAGCGGCTCCTTATTGCCAAGTTTCATCTGGATGGACTGGTGGGCGCTTTCTTCAGGAACAGCGGTCCCGGCAAGAAAGTTTGCATCCTTCCCGGAGACAGAATACCCGGCAAGAGTTTCCGATGCCCTATGACGGTTGGGTTCGGCCTTCGTATCTGTCAGGGTCATCTGCTCAGGGGGAATCAACACCCCCCTGACCCAAGGGGACTTCTTCAAGGTTGTGCATACTGCCTCAACAATAAGGTCATGTATCTTCCGTTGTTCCTTAAACCTCACCTCTCTCTTCGTGGGATGGACGTTGACATCAACCCAGTGAACCGGCATATCGATAAGGAGTATTACTACCGGATAACGTTTCTTCATTATGAGGGTTCCGTAGGCCTCCATTATGGCATGGTTGACCACTCTATCCCTGACACCCCGGCCATTCACATAGGTATGAAGTGCCCTACTCGTTGAGCGCGTGTAGTCTGGTTGTGACATAAAGCCCATGATATCTACGGATTTTTCCGTTAAGGAAACCTCATAAAGGTTCTTACAAGTATCCCTGCCCAACACCTCCGCAACCCTGTTGAGAAGATTCTTGGCAGCTGGTGTGTCGATAATCACCTTACCGTTGTGAATGAGTTTGAAATGGATACCATGGTTTGCCAGGGCAACTTCGGTGACAACATCAGCGATGTGTCCAAATTCAGTTGTGTCTCTCTTCAAAAATTTTAGCCTCGCCGGTGTATTGTAAAACAGGTTGTTGACTTCAACAACAGTTCCTGTGGGGCAACCTGCCTCACGCACCTCCTTTATCTTTCCGCCCGCAGAATATATTTGCGTTCCTGCTAGAGAACGGGAAGGTTTCGTTGTAATTCGCACCTTTGAAACCGCCGCAATACTCGGCAACGCCTCTCCCCTGAACCCCAGTGTACTGATTCTGAACAGGTCTTCGCTCGCGGATATCTTGCTTGTTGAATGCCTTTCAAGGGCAAGCAAGGCGCCGTCTCTTTCCATACCCTCCCCGTCATCCATTACTGTGATGGACCTTCGCCCTCCGGCATTGATTTCGATAGTGATCTCCGTAGCGCCTGCATCGATAGCGTTCTCTACCAGCTCCTTAACAACAGATGCAGGCCTCTCTACCACCTCGCCGGCAGCGATTTTATTGGCCAGACTTTCGGACAATACTTTTATTTTGCTACCCATAGATACTCCGCAGGAATGAAGTTGTAACGGTTCACACAGGTCAGGTCCCAAGAGAACCTCTGAAACGTTACAATTATACTCTGTCCGAAGCTAATATTCAATTAGAATTGCTGGGGGTATCAATGGGGACTGATGGGTTAGTCAGTAGGGAAACTACCGAGGATCATAATCAATTGTTTCATAAAGAGGTGTATTAACACTCCTCTTCAGGGGCGGGAAGAACCGGGAATATGGTGACAATGGCACGATAGATAAGCATGAGTGTCGAGACAAGGCCAATAGTCAGTGCGAATTCACCGATAGCAGGAAAATAGACCTTTTCTGCAAAAGGGGGCTGGTATGCAACAAAAAAGACTGTGGCGCGATTCACGAGTACTCCGACAACATACATGATGGCGGCAGTAAACAACCACCCGGCAGACTTACGGACTCGCGACGAGAGAAACATAAGAAAAGGTACCACTGTCAAGAGACCGAATTCAAACCAGAACATC
>JAUXHQ010000043.1 GCA_030621455.1 Deltaproteobacteria bacterium | reverse complement strand
GGATTTTCCAAGGGGCGCAGTCTTGAAAAGACGGGCGCTCACAGTCAGGATACTGGGGAGTTATTCTTTGAGGATTGTCGAGTTCCCCGGGAGAACCTTCTCGGCGAGGAAGGCAACGGGTTCCATTACCTCATGTACAACTTGCAACAGGAACGTCTGATTATGACCATGGATGCGCAGGCCACGGCGGAATATGTGCTCGAGAAAACCATAGAATACTGTAAGATCCGGAACGTCTTTGACAGTCCTGTCAGCACGTTTCAGCACAATACATTCAAGATCGTGGAGATGGCTACCGAGGTCCAACTGGGCAGGGTCTTTCTCAATTCTCTCATAGAGGATTTTATTGACGGAACGGACATCACCTTGAAGGTGTCGATGGCCAAATGGTGGATACCGGAGATGGCAAATCGTCTTGCTTATCACTGCACACAGCTCCATGGAGGATACGGATGTATGGAGGAATACTACGTGGCAAGGGCGCCTGGAATTGTCCGTTCCATGACAATAGCCGCCGGAACAACTGAAATCATGAAGGTTATCATCGGGAGAATGATGGAATTGTGAGAGGGGGAAGGACTTGTTAAACTGGTAAGTAACTTAAATTTAAAGGAATAATTAGTAATGGAGGCACGATTCTACAGAGAAGAGCATCATATATTCCGTAAAGCTTTCAGAGATTTTGTAAATAAGGAGATTAAACCTTATGCGGAAAAGTGGGACGATGAAAAGGGAATCCCGAGAGAGTTATGGTATAAGATGGGTGAACAGGGATACCTCTGCCCATGGCTCAACGAGGAGCATGGAGGGTCCGGGGTCGGGTTTGAATACTCTGTAATCATTCATGAAGAGCTGTGCAGGTCTGAAAATACCGGCGTACTCGGAATAGGTGTTCACAGCGATATTGTCGTCCCGTATATCGATCATCACGGAACTCAAAGACAGAAGGAGAAGTATCTCCCAGGGTGTGCCAGCGGAGAAATCATTACCTCCATAGTTATGACAGAGCCGGAGGCCGGAACAGATCTCGCCGGTATACGCACTAAGGCGGTCAGGGATGGTAATGATTACATCGTAAACGGTCAGAAGGTATTTATCACCAACGGCATAAACTGCAATCTGGCAGTAGTGGCTGTCAAGACAGACACAAAGGCGGTTCCTCCCCATAAAGGGGTCAGCATACTTCTTGTCGAGGAAGGAACTCCCGGATTTTCCAAGGGGCGGCTTCTGGAAAAGACGGGTACCCACAGTCAGGATACAGGGGAGTTGTTCTTCGAAGACTGTCACGTGCCTCAGGAGAACCTGCTGGGCGAGGAAGGTGAAGGTTTCCACTACCTCATGTACAACCTGCAACAAGAACGCTTAGCCCTCACCCTCGACGCCCAGGCTACCGCCGAGTATACGCTGGAGAAAACTATAGAGTATTGCAAGACCCGGAATGTCTTTGGGAGCCCTGTCAGCACCTTTCAACACAACACATTCAAGATCGTGGAGATGGCTACCGAGGTCCAACTGGGCAGGGTCTTCCTCAATTCTCTCATAGAGGATTTTATTGACGGAATAGACATCACCCTGAAGGTCTCGATGGCCAAGTGGTGGATACCGGAGATGGCCAACCGGCTTGCCTATCATTGCACACAGCTCCATGGAGGGTATGGGTGCATGAAGGAGTATTACGTGGCAAGGGTGCCGGGAGATCTCCGTTCTCTGTCAATAGCCGGCGGGACCACTGAAATAATGAAGGTGGTAATCGGAAGAATGATGGGTTTGTAAAATCCAGGTCTTGAGATAGTCTCGTTCCTAAGCGCCGATGTGGTTGATATATCCCACGTACCCGTCTATACTGTTCTTGATGAAGTACCTTTCCCTTTGCTTTATGTCGTCATCAAGGCGGTTAAAGGACATGAAGGATTCATCTACTTCAAGGAATTTCGAGATGGCGTTTTCAACCAGATCTCCATCGTTTGATGACTTTTTCATCTGATCGCCTATTACCTCCTTCCACAGGAACAACTGCTTCCTGTGTTTTTCAAGGATCACTTTGGAATCCTCGTGGGTCCCAAAGTGGCCAAAGCATATCTCCCTGTTTCCCAGGTTTAGAAGCTTGTCTATGCTCCCTATGGCTTCCTCAAGATAAAACCTGGGAGGGGTGGCGGGTCTTTGGTATGTTTCCCCGTCCAAAGAAAGGAAGACTCCCCCCACCTCTCCGGCAAAAAGATACTTGTCATAAACGTAACTCACATGGTGTACAGCGTGACCGGGTGTGCTGATAGCTGTTAACCCTTCTTCTTCAAATTCACGAGAAGAGACTATCTTCTCCTTTAAGACAGGTTTCATCTCTCCATAGCTTATGGCTATCTCGCCCAACACCTTCTTTGTTCCTTCCCAGAGTTTTTTGGGGTTTATCAAGTGCTCGACAGCACGTTCATGGCATACCACTTTGGCTTCGGGAAAGCTTGCTGCCAATTCACCAATGCCGCCGGCATGGTCAAGATGTATGTGGGTCAAAAGGATATAGTCCAACCTTTCAATACCCAGTTCTTTCAAGGATGTCAGGAGTTTTTTTTCTGTGGCCGCCGGACCTACATCCACAAGGAAGGTACAGTCACCCATAAACACCCAGGAACCGATGAAGTTTCTAAAACCCTCTATATCTTGCTGCAGGTCTATCAAGTACAAGTTCTCACTCATTTTTAAGTTGTTCATTTAAAAACCTCTCGTGTGACGTTTACGGGGTTGTAGCATCCATGACCGACTTTTTTACAACCTGATGAATTCTATTTCTGTGGATTTTAATATATGAAAACGGCATCTTTCATGCAACATCAAAAGTAGTTTACACTTTTCCTAACTTTTAGGCACTTATTATTTACATGAGGTAGTTGAAATGCGGGAGACCATTTATCTTGTAATATTTATTACCGCGAGTTCCGGGGAAGAGGCCGAGATGATCGGAAAGACCCTCGTAGAGGAGAGACTGACCGCTTGTGCCAATATCGTTGGTCAGATAAGATCAATATTTCACTGGGAAGGCAAGCTCTGCGATGAAGGAGAAGTGCTGCTAATCGCAAAGAGCAAGGGGTCGCTATTTCAGGAGATTAAGGACAGGGTCATAGAACTCCACAGCTACGATGTTCCGGAGATTATTGGTATTCCAATCCATTCAGGGTCGGAAGATTATCTCAATTGGATTGATGAGGTTACCAAAGACTAAGTAACAGCATTGAAGAAGTCTTGGAGAACTCTCGAGAGATAAGGGACGCTCAAGTAAAAATTTCTTATTGACCATGAACGCAGGTCCTGTTTTTCCCTTCTCTCTTTGCCCTGTAAAGGGAACGATCAGCCATTTCGATCAATCCATCTACTTCGGCGGAGTCTCTGGGGCAGAATGCAACACCTAGGCTTGCAGACATTCTCTTGCCAGGTAAAGATATATGGTCATTAAAAATATGGGTATGGATCATATGTCTGATCCTTTCGGCAGTATTGACAGCCCTTTCCATGTCCGTATATGTCAAAACAAGCGCAAACTCATCCCCTCCGTAACGGGCCACCATGTCAACTGTGCGGATGTTCTGAGCCAGCAACTGACCCAGTTCTCTCAGGATTCGGTCTCCGGCCAGGTGTCCCAGGGTGTCGTTATATTCTTTAAAATCATCTACATCCATCAGTATTAAGGCTACGACATGGCTGTGGCGCTGCGACCTCCTCACCTCCTGTTCCAGGAAATGTCTGAAGTAATGCTGATTGTAAATGCCGGTGAGTTTATCAGTGATTGCGGACTGAAGGGCATTTTCATAGTTGGCGCTCAGCCTGTCCATGTGTGCCTTGTTCCTGAGCAGGACATTGACTCGGGCCTTGAGCTCCCTCACGTTGACAGGTTTTACAAAGAAGTCATCAGCCCCGAGATCGACACCCCTAATTTTGCCTTCGAGATCGGGCGAAGGGCTGACCATAATGATTTGTATATTCCTCGTTCGGTCCATTCCTTTGAGATGGCGACAAACCTCGAACCCTTCCATATCCGGCAAAACCGTATTGAGGATAATGACGTCTATCCTTTCCTTTTGCGTACGGGAAACAGTTTCTTCCCCATCCCTGGCCCACTTCACATGATAGTGCTCTCCGTCCAGGTAACCTCGTATGAGCCTGGCATCTTCTTCTTTGCCCTCCGCCAGTAGCACCACAGGGAAATCTTTTGTTCGTTCAATCGTCTCTTTATAACCGGTCGGAAGGATAAACGCATCACGGGAATTAACATGGATCTTGAGTTGCTCTCGGTATCGCTTAAGACGAACCAGAGACTTGACCCTTGTTAAGAGTTCTATAATATTCACCGGTTTATTTAGATACTCGTCAGCGCCGGCTTCCATGCCCTTCAACTTGTCCTCCATCCCATGGAGGGCGGTGATCAGTATGATGGGTATCTCATATGTGCTAGGGTCCTTTTTGAGCCTCCTGATTACCTCGTAGCCATCCATCCCCGGCATCATGATGTCAAGTATGATTAAATCGGGCGTCTCTTCAGCAACCTTTTCCAGGGCTTCCGGCCCGCTATAGGCCAGAATTGTCTCGTATTCATCAGCAGGGAGGGTATCCGCCAGTACTTCCACATTGATGGGCTCATCATCCACTATTAAGACTTTGCCCTTATTGTAGGTACCTTCATTCCGGATGAATTCTCTTTGGCCTAAACCTTTGCCGAGAACTTGGGGGATCTTTCCCATGAGACTTCCTGTATCTAATATATTTGCTTATGTAGCCTATGCAGCCGGCCTATGTGGCCTGTCTGTTATGCCATTACATGGCGACGGAGGCCACAGCTATTGCCTTTGCTCGTCTTGAGTGGTAATCTTTATCTTTACGCATGGCTGGGCGAGGTATACACAAAGATGTGACGGATATTTGACGGACCACCATACCCTCGATTGAGCGCCAAAGGTAGGCAGGGGTTCCCCAAAAACGACCTCTGCCTGCCAGGGTGAGTGGATGGACACTAGTTAGAATCAGTCAACTATGGATAAACAAGCAAGTCTCATGCCAGGCTATCCTCCCAGCCGCATCTTGACGGGAATTATCCCAAGGTATCAACGAAGCTTGAGCTAAGGGTCTGCCATGACAGACCCTTAGGTGGTGCCCATCCATAAACAGAATCTTTGGAAAGAAGGCGTTAATCAGGCATCCTTCATAAGAGCTGATAAGTAGTTTATGTTTTATTTTGCCACCCCAGGTTTCAGTGTTCAGGTCTTGATTTTTAATCAACAGGTTAGCCACAACTAGAATAGCTGAGTGCCGGTCTTTTGCCTTGACAAGAAAGGTAAATTGTAATAGAAAATAGTACGTCCTTAACAAGAGTTGAAAAGTAGCTGACACTTTATTTTTCGACACTAGGTTTCAGTGTTCAGGTCAGAAATTGGCCATCAAGTGCTTCTGAACCCTGGTACCCCAAGAACGTAATTCGATTAATAACCAAAATGGAGATGGAATTGACTAACAATGATATCACCACAGCCCTGACTTTCGATGATGTATTGTTGCTTCCGGCAAAGTCTGATATATTACCCAGGGACGTCGATGTATCGACCTACCTTACTAAATCTATCATGTTGAATATCCCCATAGTCAGCGCGGCTATGGATACAGTTACCGAATCAAGAACAGCTATAAGCATGGCACAGGAGGGAGGAATAGGGATCATCCATAGAAATCTCAGTGTCGAATCCCAGGCATCGGAGGTTGACAAGGTTAAGAAATCTGAAAGCGGGATGATTGTAGATCCTATTACTATGCACCCCGGTCGGAAGATCCATGAGGCCATGGACCTAATGGCAAAGTACCGAATCTCAGGTGTCCCAATTACCAAAGAAGGGAAATTAATGGGAATACTGACGAATAGAGATCTCAGGTTTGAAACAGACCTCGATCAGGAGATAGGTGACGTGATGACCAAAGAAAACCTCGTTACAGCTTCTGTTGGGATCACCTTAGAGGAATCGAAAAAACTCCTCCATAAGAATCGGATCGAAAAACTCCTTGTTGTGGACGACAATAATAACCTGAAAGGGTTGATAACCATAAAGGATATTGAAAAGATACGAAAATATCCAAATGCCTGTAAAGATCAACTGGGAAGGCTCCGGGTTGGGGCTGCCATTGGCATAACCTCGGATCGGGCAGAGAGAACTGAAGCCCTTCTCAGAGCCGGCGCAGATGTCATTGCGATAGATACTGCCCATGCCCATACCAAGAGCGTTGTGGAAGCTGTTATCGATACCAAGAAGATTTTTCCCGATTGTGAATTGATGGCTGGAAACGTAGCCACAGGCGAGGGCACTTTGGACTTGATTAAGGCGGGTTGCGATGGTGTAAAGGTCGGTGTGGGCCCCGGGTCTATTTGTACAACAAGGGTAATCGCCGGGGTCGGTGTGCCTCAGATTACGGCCATAATGGATTGTGCAAAGGTTGGGGCAAAATTTGGTGTTCCTCTTATTTCAGACGGAGGCATAAAATTCTCAGGCGACATTACCAAAGCCTTGGCAGTAGGAGCCCATTCCGTTATGATAGGTAACTTGTTTGCCGGCACAGAGGAAAGTCCCGGAGAGACAGTAATCTTCCAGGGAAGGAGTTACAAAGTGTATAGGGGGATGGGTTCCATAGAGTCAATGAAGAGAGGAAGTAAAGATAGATACTTTCAAGACGATATAATTGGTGACGCCAAACTCGTCCCTGAGGGGATTGAGGGGAGGGTTCCTTACTCAGGGTCCTTGTCCTTTAATATATACCAATTGACAGGGGGGGTACGAGCCGGTATGGGCTATCTAGGATGCAAGGACCTTCAGGAATTGAGGGAAAAAGCCAGATTTGTAAAGATCACCCCATCCGGTCTGAAAGAAAGCCATGTCCATGACGTCATCATTACCAGGGAAGCCCCGAATTATCGTCTGGAATAGACAGCCCCCTGCCTCAAGATGTAATTAATCACTACGTAACCATTTTCCACTCAACTAATTGACGAACCCTGAGCTGTACAGCTCGATATAATTTCCATTCCTTAGCGGACAAATGAGACATAGTTGTGCCTGTTGATATTCACCAAGAAAAGATACTGATCCTGGACTTCGGCTCTCAATATACGCAGTTGATCGCAAGAAGGGTTAGAGAGTGCAAGGTATACTGCGTGATTAAGCCTTTCAATGTAAAGATGGAGGAGATCGAACAGCTTAACCCCAAAGGCATTATCCTTTCCGGGGGGCCTTCCAGTGTATATGATGAGAATGCTCCTTACTGTTCCCATCAGGTCTTTGAACTCGGCGTTCCGATCCTGGGAATTTGCTATGGAATGCAGTTTATGGCCCACATGCTGGGGGGAGGGGTTAAGGGTTCATCCAGGCGTGAATATGGACAGACAGAGGTCCGGATAGATGATTTTACGGATCTGTTCGCCGGTTTTGACAATAGCCCCCATATCGACGTATGGATGAGTCACGGCGACAAGATTCAGACCCTTCCGCCTGGCTTTAACGCCATCGCCCACAGTAAAAATTCCCCTATTGCCGCCATAAAGGATAACAACGCCAAAATCTTTGGTGTCCAATTTCATCCGGAAGTAGCGCATACACCCAGGGGCATGGAGATTCTCAAGAACTTTCTGTATGAGGTGTGTGGATGTCTTCCTAATTGGACCATGGAATCCTTCATCAATAACTCTATTATTGAAATTAAGAAGAAGTTGAGGGGGGAACGGATCGTTTGCGCCCTGAGTGGAGGGGTCGATTCATCAGTGGTAGCGGCTTTGATTCATCGTGCTGTCGGGGATCAACTGGTATGTATCTTTGTTGACAACGGCCTGCTCAGAAAGGACGAAGCACGAGAAGTGAAGCGGGTCTTCGGTGGGCATTACAAGATAAACCTTCGTTTTATCGATGCTGAAGACGTATTCTTGGAGAAATTGAAGGGGGTTACCGATCCGGAGGACAAGAGAAAGATCATAGGTAATAAGTTCATCTGCCTTTTTGAGGAGGAAGCCAAGAAGATCGGAGATGTGCGATATCTTGCTCAGGGAACTCTCTATCCGGACGTTATTGAGAGTATCTCTTTTGGGGGACCCTCTGCCACTATCAAGAGTCACCACAATGTGGGCGGGCTGCCCGAAAAGATGAATCTACAATTGATAGAACCTCTAAGGGAGCTATTTAAAGACGAGGTGAGACTCGTAGGAAGAGAGTTAGGTTTGCTTGAAGAGACAATAAACAGGCAACCCTTCCCCGGTCCCGGGCTTGCAGTCAGAATTCTCGGTGAGGTCACCAAGGAGAACCTATCCATCCTTCGAGAAGCGGACTGTATCGTTGCTGATGAGATAGGTAAAACAGAAGGTTACAAGGAGATTTGGCAGTCTTTTGCTGTCCTTCTTCCTGTTAAGACAGTGGGGGTGATGGGAGACGAGAGGACATATGAGAATGTCGTTGCCCTCCGAGTTGTGGAAAGCCGGGATGGTATGACTGCCGATTGGGTAAGACTGCCATATGAGCTTCTCGGAAGGGTCTCCAATAGAATCATCAATGAGGTAAAGGGTGTAAATAGGGTGGTATACGATATCTCTTCCAAACCCCCGAGCACAATTGAATGGGAGTAAATATGCAACATTCGGACTTCGTTCACCTCCATTTACATACAAAGTACAGCCTGCTTGATGGGGCCATAAGATTGAAGGAACTCTTTGCCCTGGCAAAGGATTACAAGATGCCGGCCCTCGCCATGACCGATCATGGCAACATGTTCGGCGCAATAGAGTTTTACACGAAAGCCTATGAAAACGGGATCAAACCGATCATAGGTTGTGAGGTTTATGTTGCTCCGGGGAGCAGGTTTACGAAAGAGTCGCGGGGCATCTCCGCTTCGTCTTATCATTTGACCCTATTGGTGAAGGATAGAAAAGGGTATGAGAATCTGCTCAAATTAACAAGCGCTGCCTACCTTGAAGGTTTTTACTACCGTCCCAGAGTCGACAAGGAACTGTTGAAGAAGTATAATAAGGGGTTGATCGCACTGAGCGGCTGTTTACACGGTGAGCTCTCTCATCTTATCGCACAGGGAAGTGGAGAGAAGGCCCTTACAGTAGCCGACGAGTATAAGGAGGTATTTGATGAGAACAGGTTCTATCTGGAGATGCAGGACAACAAAATCAAGCTCCAGGATACTGTTAATGATGGGCTTATTGAGATAGGTAGGAAACTTGACTTACCATTGGTTGCTACAAATGACTGTCATTATTTGCGGCGGGAGGATGCAACGGCCCATGAGGTACTCCTCTGCATTCAGACAGGTAAGACCCTCAATGACAAGGACAGAATGAGATTTGCCAGTAACGAATTTTATTTCAAATCCCCGGAGGAAATGAGGAACGCTTTTTCAGCATATCCTGACGCCTTGCGGAACACTATTGAGATTGCTGAGAGGTGTAACCTGGAGTTGAAATTTGGTCAGCTCCATCTGCCTGATTTTGATGTTCCTCAGGGAGAGACCCTCGACACTTGTCTTGAAAAGATGGCCAGAGAAGGACTACGAAAGAGGTTAGACCAGATCGAGAGCAGGGGAGGGGATGTATCTTCGAACTCCGAGAGGTACATAAAGAGGCTGGAAGAGGAGTTGCGTATTATCAGATCCATGGGGTTTTCCGG
>JAUXHQ010000100.1 GCA_030621455.1 Deltaproteobacteria bacterium | reverse complement strand
TGAAAATCAGACTGTGGCGTCTCCCATTATTCCCACCGAAGTCCTGTCCTGAATTGTTTGGGTCAAATGTGGAATCCCACGAAAACAGCTGTTGTCCATTGTGAGTGGCTTCTATGTGACTTGGGAGTACTACATTCCAATTATTGATGGCATCCTGATTAGTGCCTATCACTATAGACGAAATGGTTTCGCCAGCCGGAAGCAAGAATTCGATCGCCACATTCACGGGGTTGTAGTCGGCCTTTTCATATCCGGGACCATCCCATTTTATCCCCTTCCAACCAACCCATGCGTCAGGAGCAGCCGTAGGATTATTCCCGTACGAAGATGTCCAGTCATCGACTCCGTAAGTGCCGTCCTTGAGTTTTGTTTGATTGGGATCGTCATATGTCCATGTGCCGGTTTCACCTTTGTTCGGGCTAAGGGTATAGGACATGGGCATTATCTCCAAGGCCAGACCCGTTCCTGGGATAAATAGATAAAGCAAAAGAACTATCGACAAAATTAGATTGACTCTTTTTTCCATTTTAAGCTCCCCGCCTTTTGCGAAAAATGTCAACTTTACTGCAACTAAAATTGGAATGCCTTTTTCTAATCGCAGAAAATAATACTCTAGTCTATTTATAAAATGCAACATTCATACCAAAAACCTACATAAATCATAACTAATTGTTATTACATAGCTTTTTTAAATTAGTCATACGCAAAACACAGGGCGAAACGGAAAACTATTTCCCAAAAATAGAACGACAATTCTTATTTTAGGAAAAGATTTAGACCTGTCGGCCAGAACAAAGAATGTAACTTGAATGATCGCTGACGTAGGTTCTTGAGCGTTTTTCAAGATGTTCCTCAAGTATCCAATTATCTATACATATATACAAAGGAAACTGCTTGACGTCAACTATCTCTTCACATTGACGACAATTAGTCCTGGTTTATCTCAAAAAGTAGCTTGACTCCCGCTACTTTTTAAAATATGTTGGCTTATAATGCGAATTAGGTGAGAGGGGCAGACCAAGCCACACAACTGATTGATATTATAGAAATATATTCCTCTACACGGAGCGTCACCACCTATTTCGCCCCATGAGCCAATATCATATGCGGAGGTGTGATATGACAGAGAAGAGAGAGATTTATCTTAAGCTGGCTGAAAAATTGCATTATCCCCCCTCGGAATATCTCCTTCGAATATTGGAGAAGATGGTAACAGAGGAGGAGGGTATTTTGCTGCTTGAACTGCCAGGGGAGCCCCGTGATTTAGCGAAAAAAGTAAACTTTGATGAAGAGGAAGTGAAGAAGAAGCTTCGCGAATTTCTCGAGAGAGGGGTGGTGGTGTCTACAAAGAAGGGGCCGCGATTGGCTCGTGAGGTAACTCAGCTCCACGATGCATCCTTAGCCAGCTCCGACAAGTACATTGATCAAGAGCTACTCGACCTGTGGAAGGAATTTTATGAGAGGGAGTGGTGCCAGGCACTGGCTGAGCAGTGGAAGACCTTAAAACATCCTATGTGTGCAGTTATACCGGCCTGGGAATCGGTTCAAGAGATATCTCAAGGACCATCCTCTGATATGCTCCCCGAGGAAAACATGAAGGAGATAATACAAGGCGCTGAATGTATAGCCGTAGTCCCCTGCTCCTGCCGTAGATCGCTGCAAAGGTGTGATGCTCCCCTGGATGTCTGCATGCAGTTTAACAAGTGGGCCGAATATGCCGTTGATAGGGGAGCGGGTAGAATGGTTTCCGTTGAAGAGGCACTGGCAATCAATGATTCGGTTGAAGAGAGAGGGCTGGTTCATGTGCAGCCTCGTGTTACACCAGACCTTGCGGTGATATGTAACTGTTGTCCTGATTGTTGTGCTCTTCTTGACCCTTGTCTAAAATACGGTGGCATGGACAAGGCGTTGGAAAAAAGTCGTTATCGAGCCAGCATCGATCAATTTTTTTGCACCGATTGCGGTGACTGCGTGGAGAAGTGTCCCTTTGGGGCCATAGAGATGAGAGATGCTTCGACCGGGGACGAACCAAAACCGGTTATTGAACTGGAAAAATGCTTCGGCTGTGGGGTATGTGTGATTGGGTGCCCCTCTGAGGCACTAACAATGCGGTTAGTATAGACTCGTTACGGGGGGCTGTCACCCTCTTGCTCCGAATATTGCTGTCCCTACTCTGACTATGGTTGCGCCCTCCTCAATAGCTACCTCAAAGTCATTGGACATCCCCATGGATAGCTCTTTCATGGAGACATTTGCAAACCTTTGACGCTCAATTTCCTCTCTCAATTCTCTCAGTATCTTGAAGTAAGGACGGGCGTCCTGGGGATCTGTGAAATATGGAGGCATGGTCATAAGGCCTTCTACCTCTATGCTTGTAAAACCAGCAATTTCCGAGACAAGGGAAATGACCTTCTCTCTTTCTATCCCGGATTTTGTGGCCTCTCCGGAGATATTCACCTCAATCAAGACCCTTATCCTCTTGTTCTGTCGCTTCGCTCGCTTGTTGATCTCTTCTGCCAGACCTATCCTATCCACTGATTGAATCATATCAAACAGATTGATAGCGTCTTTTACCTTATTTGTCTGCAGATGACCAATCATATGCCACTCCACTGGACGGCCAATCTCCGCAATCTTTTTCTTTGCCTCCTGCACATAATTCTCGCCCAGAAGTGTCGCTCCGGCCGACACAGCATCCTTGATCTTTTCAACCCCTATTTTTTTAGAAACAGCTACCAGTTTTATCTCTGAGGAGTCTCGGCCGGCTTTAAGGGCAGCCGTCTTAATCCTTTCTTTTACCAATAGCAGATTGTCGCTGACATTCGGCATCTTTTCGGCCCCGTCCCTTATCTTGCACCATCATTAAAGAGCGTTATCGCTCCCAACCGTTGTAGGACCTCTACCAATTCACATACGGGAAGACCCACCACATTTGTATACGAACCTTTTATCTCTTTGACCATGAAAGAACCCATCCCCTGAATGGCATAGCCACCGGCCTTGTCAAACGGCTCTTCGGTTTTGGTATAACCCGTTATTTCCTCTTCGCTCAGTTCCTTGAATCTCACCCTTGTTTCCACGTAGTCCTTTATACACGCTTTCGTATCGGTTTCGAAGATACAGAAACCGGTTATTACCTTGTGCTCTTTGCCGCTGAGCTTCCAGAGCATCTCACAGGCATCTTCTTTGGTAGGTTTGCCCATAACCTCACCATCGAGCACAACAATAGTGTCGGCTCCGATTATCCAGGAACACTTCAAATTATTCGCAACATCTATGGCCTTCTCCTCGGCAAGACGCAGCACATATTCCACAGGTTGCTCCCCGTCTCTGAAACTCTCCTCTATCTTGCTCGGTATGACTTCAAACCGGAGTCCAATCTGCCTGAGTAATTCCTTCCGTCTTGGCGAAGATGATGCCAGGATTATCTTGTTCCCTGTCAGTCCGGAAGTTTTTGGAATCATAGATCTTTTCTGACGATAATTGTCTTGTCTCCTGAAGTCCATTGGTCAAACTTGTGCCTTAACCAGCGCTTGAAGTACAATCTTGTCTTCGGTATCAAGATGATTATGCCCGCAATATCTGTGAGAAATCCTGGCGTAAGCAAGACGATTCCGGCGACAAAGATAAGCATAGCGTCGAGCATCTCCTCTGCAGGTAGTCCGCCCTGGTTCAAGACGGCCCTTACCTTTGTCATAGTCTTGATGCCCTCAAGCTTTGCAAGATAAGCGCCCCAGAATCCCGTAGCGAGAACTATGAAGATCGTAGTGAAAGCCCCCAGGTGACTTCCTATCTTTATCAGGAGATATAGTTCCAGAAATGGGATTAAGGTAAAGGCTAGAAAAAGCTTCAATAACATGGCCCCTCATACCTCCAAGGGCTCTCTTTGTTTGATAACGGATAATGCCCCCAACTCCCTTGACCTGTTGGTGGCAGCCTCAACAGCATCAATTATAACCCCCCTGATTTTTCCTGCCTCCATAACGTGCAGACCCGTAATAGTCGTACCTCCAGGGGAAGTGACCATGTCCTTCAGTATGGCGGGGTGTTCTCCGGTCTCAAGGAGCATCTTTGCGGATCCAAAGACCGTTTGCACTGCAAGGGTTCGGGCGGTATCCCTATCCAAACCAACCTTTACCCCGCCATCAATAAGGGCATCGATCATTAAGAAAACATAGGCCGGGCCGCTCCCGCTGAGCCCTGTTGCTGCATCCATGTGTTTCTCTTCGACCATTACGGTCTGGCCAACAGCGTCAAATATCTTTCCGGCAATATTCAGGTCCTCTTTTGTAGCGTTTGATCCCGGTGAAATGGCAGTTACCCCTTCACCAATCAGCGCCGGCGTGTTCGGCATAACCCTGACCGCCCGGCTACCGGTCCTGAGCCTGCTCTCTATATCCTTCAACGTCACGCCTGCGGCAATCGATACTATAAGCTTAGACTTATCAACAGCCGCGGCTATCTCTTTCAATACAGGTCCTACACTCTGGGGCTTCACTGCCAATACCACTATGTCCGACCGGGATGTGAGATCAATATTGTCAGGAGTGGTGGCAATACCGTGAGAATCACTGAGTAACCTTCTCCTATCCTCCAATATGTCCGATGATACCACATTTTCCAGCGAAATCACCCCTGCCTGAATAACCCCTTTAATAATGGCCGCCGCCATATTCCCCGACCCAATGAATCCGATTTTCTTATCAGCAAACATCTCTGTCCCTTATTCAGCAATTGGTTTCCCAAATAGAGCATACCTTACTCATCATCATAAGTAAACTCCCATTTACAACTGACATCCTCTGGAGATTTTCTGGGAGGTCCGTCCAGAAACTTCACTTTTACCCTGGGGTCTATACTCGTAGCGTACTTCTGAAAAACAGTTGTGCCGACAGGTTCACAGACAAACTCCGTTCTCCCCGCCTTCTCCATTGCCTCAAGGGAAGGACACTTGTATAAAGAAATCACTCCTCTGTGCTCTGATATCATGTCTATCACGTGTTTCATACACGGAACAAAGGCAGAATGTTTCAGTGTCTCAATGATACCGGGGATACCTCCCTCTTTTATCCCCAGGGTCTTTCTAAGCAACCTTGCTTCATAAGGGAAGTACCCCTCCCACGCCTTTGTGTCGATTTCAACCGCATCTTTGTACCCGTGTTTCTCTTCTACAGCCAGAAACCAGAAACCGTCTAGCGCGAGAAAAAGCCTCGAATATGCCTTTACCAAATCTATGAGTTCCTCTTTAGAGAGCTTTGTGAGATCCACTTCGTTCATGATATTAACCTCCTCGCGAATGTTGAATAGAGATAAAGGAGTCTGGTAAAGAGTTAAAAAAGTTAATTTCTACTTTCCAGGGCTGACCCCTATTTCCTCCCCTATTTTCCTATTTTCCGTCTGGAGTGCATCATGCACGGCTACTCCGGCATACCCTCGTATTTCACAACACATTCTGGTTTGCCGCAGAATACGAAGCTGTTGTTCATGTGGTCGCGCTCATCCAGCCCGATACGTCTGAACACATCCGCCCAAGTCGGCAAGTCTCCGTACTTTTTTATCTCTTCATTATTGACTTGCTGCTCTTCCCATTCGGGATGATCTTCGACAAATTGCGCGTACACGTGTTCGGCATGGTCCTCGAATTCTGCATTGAACAGGAAAGCCCTCCGAATGTTTATCAATGCCATCAAGCGTGTGAACGCAACATAGCTGCCAACCACAAAAAAGGGGATAGGCGAAAAAAGATACCAAGGGTCTTTAATCCCGTCCTCTTTCATCTTCTCGTTGATAACCTGCAAGTGCCAGAATTCATTATCTTGAGCTTCTCGGCCCCAGTTCATGATTCTGCGTGCCTCTCGCACTAACTCCTGATCTTGGTAACGTCGCGTCATGCGCCCATACTGGCGTATTTCCCAGGAGCGGTATGGGATGCTTGCCAGCATCTCTATGAGCTTGGCCTTGGCAAGAGTCGTCTTTCTTCCTGTAATCAGGTCCATCGAAATGAAAAATAACTTTGCCGCCAATGAATAACTATATCGTGGTCTATCTTTGGATGCTTGTTGTTCCTTCTTGAGATCAATATCCATACTTTCTCTCCCTTCCTTCTTTTGTGGTATCCAACATGAAAATCACCGGTTTATCCGGTGCATTTTTTGGTTGGAATTAAGTATCCTCGGAATTCCAATTATTATTCAAAGGACTAACAGCCAACAGCAGACCTGACCCCATTTCCACATTTCACATTTTTCACTTATATAACAATCTTTCTTTCTTAAAATAATCAATTTCTTTTTGAGTTATTTTACGCGCGGCTTCTAGGCCAATTTCGCCATAAATTGTTTCTGCTTGCTGGAGGTTTTTTATAGCACTATCTAAATCTCCTAATACCGCGTAAGTCATGCCGAGCATACATAGATTAACCGCTTCATCCTTATGGTTTTCAATCTTACGTGCCAGTTCCACTGCCTGTCGGAAGTATTCTAGTGATTTATCGAAGTTGCCTTTTTTTCCGTAAGCGATAGCAATATTTGTCAAGGCTACGGCTTCACCCTTCGTGAAACCAATCTCTTTGCTGATAGATAGCCCCTGCCGTAACGATTCTAGAGCTCTATCAAAGTCTCCTTTTTCCTTGTAAGTGTCCCCAATGTTGACTAAAGTGCCGGCTTCACCTTGCTTGAAGCCAATCTCTCTGCTGATAGATAGGCCCTGCCGAAACGATTCTAGAGCTCTATCAAAGTCTCCTTTTTCCTTGTAAATGTCCCCAATGTTGATTAGAGTATTGGCTTCGCACTTACGATCCCCAAATTCGCGGGAAATTTCTAGCGCTAATTGGTGGTTCTTGAGGGCCTTATCCGAATATCCCATTCCTTCATAGGTTAGACCAATGTTACCTATACTATATCCTTCAGCTCGCCTGTATCCAATCCTTCGTGAAATTCTCAGTGCCTG
>JAUXHQ010000048.1 GCA_030621455.1 Deltaproteobacteria bacterium | reverse complement strand
CTTGAAAACCTATAATTTTTTAAGGGGGGTATATACTTGACGCAAGTACCCACTACATATTGTGGTTCATGTTCACAATATTAGAGTATGCCGTTGGTGCAGTCACAACTGCCTGCTCCATGAGTCTATAAAAAAGTAGCCCTTTTGAACGTGAATTACGTGGATAATCTATCCCCGCTATAGGTCCTTGTTTGCTTAGCATGGACCACTATACTACATATTGTAGTCACTTGCGTCAAGTATATACCCCCCTTTTTTAAAAGGGACGGAAGGCGAAGATAATGGAAAAATAGACAGTTCTGGCTGGGCACTCGTTAAGCCATGAGTTGCTGAGAGAATTTATTCATGGCTGGAGGAAGTCAATTTCTTGACAGTCAAATTTGTATTTTTTGACGCATGCGGTGAACACTCAGGGATAGAATCTGGTTGTCTTGAAAGCCTAGATTGTTCTTTATACACTATTTATTTATATCTATAGGCGTACCCTTTTACAAACACGTATCTTGGGAAGATCGATATTAACAATTCACACTCATTAAATTACAGCACGTCTTGTTATTAAACAATATTTTTTGTAACTTCTCAAAAATAATCCTTGACAAAAAAAGAAATACTCTTTAGTCTTCTTTGCCATGATAAATTTTCAATGCCACGGCGAACTTTTATTTAAAGTATTTTTTGTGATTCAATTGATATTATTTTCCTCGTGCTTTGAGTAGGTTTCAAGTTTACAAGAGCGATATATTGATCGCTCGGCCCCAAGTCCATCAGACAACCTTCAAATTTGGCTTTACTCACCAAGAATCCTATTAAGATGACTCGAATTTGCTTCCAAGTGTGCTGGGTGATATTTCATATGAAACGCTTGTCTTTTCTTTTGGCGCACAGGATGATAAATAATAATAAGGCTTTCTTCATTTTTGCACTCTAATTCAATCGAACAGGATTGTACCCCATGGGTCTAGTCAACACTGTAACCCGAATCTTAAAAGACGTAACTTGAACGTATAGGGAATCTCATTTTTGACATTGGGCTTTGCACACAATAACGATAAATGGTTGATTAAGAATGGCGTAAGGCACATGGGAGTGAGATATCGGGGGTATGGTAATAATCATTGTGCATTAAGTAAGCAGTCGAACAGCCTCAATAGCTGACAGCCCCAACAGCTCACTCGAAGGGCGCCAACTTGAAATACACGACCCGGGCCTCTCGGGACTGAGGGTTATTTACTCTAATGGTCGATGGGATCAACGAGAAGTATGAAGGGTTAAAGAGGATAATCAGGGGTATGGGCACCGTATTGCTAGCCTTTTCCGGTGGGGTGGATAGCACTTTCTTGCTAAAGGTTGCCCATGATGAGTTGGGGGGGCGCGTCGTGGCTTTGACCGGGCTCTCTCCCATCCACCCAGATTGGGAAATTCACGATGCCAAGAGGATCGCCTTAGAGATAGGGGCCAGACACTTGGTTGTCGAAACCAATGAATTGAGTCGCCGGAAATTTTCTCAAAACACCCTGAGAAGATGTTATTATTGTAAGAAGGAATTGTTTGAGATATGCAGGAAGAGGGCCAAGGATTTCCACTTGGATTGGGTAGCGGACGGTTCAAATTATGATGACAGGAAGGATTTCCGGCCTGGGATGGAGGCAGCAAAAGAGCAAGCAATCCGTAGTCCACTCCTGGAGGCAGGGCTTACGAAGGACAACATTAGAAAGTTGAGCAAAAGGTTAGACCTTTGGACATGGGCCAAGCCCGCATTCTCTTGTTTGTCATCCCGGGTACCGTATGGAACAGAGATTAACCGTGAGCTGTTGTACAGGATTTCTAAATGTGAAAGACTCTTAAGGGAACTGGGTTTTAAACAGTATCGGGTAAGATATCATAATGAGATAGCCAGGATTGAGGTATATCCCCATGAGATACCCAGGTTCTATGATGAAAAGACCAGGCGCAGAGTCGTGGAGGAATTTAGAGAAACCGGGTTTATATACATTACGTTAGATTTGGAAGGATACAAAACAGGTAGTATGAACGAGGTCTTGGATGCATGAGGATAGACAAAAAGTACTTTGTTGTCTTGCTAGTGCTTGTTTTCTTTGTGATTTTCTTTAGCACTGTTGGACAGCGTGGAATCGTCCGAGTTCATCGGTTAACTGAGGAGACGGATCAGATAAAGACTCTCAATGAAAAGATTAGGCAGGAAAATCGGAACCTAAAAGAAGAGATTGACCTTCTGAAGAGAGACCTAAAACGTATTGACAAAATTGCTAGGCAGGAGTTGGGCTTAGTGAAGGAAGATGAGATTATTTACCAGTTCAGGGCCTCTGGAACTGAACACGGTGTCCTTGACAAGAAGTTAGAAAAAGATATTGACTCTGTTTATTGATTCTGCTAAAGGTTTCTTTACTTTGGCATGAGGCTTGCTTGTAAATGAAACCAGCTATGATCCGCTGAAACAGTAATCAAGGTTCTATACCCTTCATTTAAGGTGTTCGGCAAAACCAAGAGAGAACGTGTATGATTTTTTTTCCAAAGAAGGATGTCGTCGGTTTGGATATCGGCTCCAGTTCCGTTAAGCTATTGGAACTTGAAGAGACAAAGGCTGGGTATCGGCTGAAGAACGTTGGGATCGGTTTTTTCCCTTCAGGGGCGATTATTGATGGCGCCTTAAGGGAACCGGGCGTAGTCGCTGATATTATCCGGAATCTAGTCTCGAACCTCAAAGTAAAAAATAAAAATGTGGCTGCGTCAATCTCGGGCCATTCCGTAATCATCAAGAGCATATCACTACCGATCATGACTGAGCAGGAGCTGGAGGAATCGATAAAATGGGAGGCGGAGCAATATATCCCTTTTGAGATTGATGATGTGAACATTGATTTTCAGATATTGGGGGAAAACCCTGAAGACAAGAGCCGGATGAATGTGTTGCTGGTAGCCGCGAAACTCGACATGATTAATGAATATACTGCGGTAATAAAGGAGGCGGGGTTGAATACTGTTATAATGGATATCGATTCCTTTGCCCTCGAGAACATGTTTGAAGCGAATTATTCATCCGAAGACGGAGAAACAATAGCCCTTATCGATATCGGCGCTAGTATTCTGAATATGAATGTTCTGAAAAATGGTGTTTCGGTCTTTACCCGTGATGTCTCTATAGGAGGAAATAAGATCACGGCAGAGATTCAGAAAAGGAAGGATCTTAGTTACGAAGAGGCAGAGACACTGAAGATGGGTGGAGAGATCGAAGGGATTGATCTTAGTGACATAGAGGAAATTGTGAGAGATGTGTCTCTCCCACTGGTTGTGGAGATTAAGAGATCTCTGGATTTTTTCTGGGCAACATTTGTGGAGGAGCAGATTAGTAAGATATATCTAAGTGGAGGGCTTTCAAAGAGCGCTCGATTTAAGAGGATTATTGAGAACAGGGTGGCAGATGTGCCTGTAGAAGTGTTAAACCCCTTTGCAAATATCGATTGCAGTGAAAAGAGCTTTGATCCGGAATACATTGAATATATCGCTCCTCTGATGGCCGTGGGAGTAGGTTTGGCTTTGAGGAGGGTTGGGGATAAATGATAAGAATAAATCTATTACCAATAAGAGAAGAGAGAAGGAGAGAAAGTGCGAGGCAATATATATCCATCTGCGTTCTCTCAATGGCGTTACTCTTAGTTTTTATTGCCCTCGTTCATATTAGGATGGGCAGGAAAATTGATTCCCTGAACTCTGAGATTAAGACTACCCAGGAAGAGGTCAACCGGCTGACTGCGATAGTGGGGGATGTCAAGAGATATGAAAAGCGGAAGAAAGAATTACAGGAGAAGATAAGAATTATTGAGATGTTGAATAGCAAGAAGACTGGTCCGGTCCGTATGCTCGACGGACTAGGCCAAAATACCCCGGGAAAACTATGGGTTACCTCACTGAAGGAGGATAATCTGAAGTTGACGCTTAACGGCATAGCGCTGGATAATGAGACTATCGCCCGTTTTATGAGAAACCTGGAAGGATCTCCCCGTTTCTCAGGTATTGAGCTGATTGAATCACAGCAGAATATTCAGGGAGAGATGAAGCTTGAAAGCTTCAATATCAATTGCCAGGTAGTTTTACCTGAAAAGAAATGAGGGGTTAGATGGCGGTAAACTTAAATTCCTTGGCGGATACTATAATAAAATTATCCATCCTAAAAAAGGTGTTGATACTTATCTGCGCTCTGATTTTTATATCGGGTGTTTACTATTTTCCCTTGTATACACCAAAGCAAGAAGAGATCGGCCGACTAGAAATAAATCTCGACCGATTACAGAAGGACCTGGAAAAAAAACAGGCCCTTGCGAGCAAACTGCCGGCATATAAAGAAGAAGTAGCCAGATTGGATGCGGAGTTTGTGCGGGTTTTAGTCCAGCTTCCCAGCACCAAGGAGATCCCCAGTTTGCTGTCCGATATTTCCAGGCTTGGAAAAGAGACTGGACTCGAGTTTTTGTTGTTCAGGCCAAAACCAGAGGTTAGTAAAAACTTCTATTCGGAAGTTCCCGTTGATATTGAGGTGTTAGGCAGTTTCCATAGGGTTGTTACCTTTTTCGACAGGGTAAGCAACCTTCCCCGCATAGTGAACCTCACGAATGTAAATATGGCTCCATCGGGAGACCGTACCAAAGGGATTTTGTTAAAGACGTCCTGTCGTGCGACAACCTTCAGATTTCTCGGAGTAAGGCAAGAAAGTGAGACTAAAAAGGGCAAGAAAAAATAATTATTGCGGAAGCATTATCCTCTTCCTTTCAGCCGTATTGGTTTTCTTTTTCACTATTGCGGGGGCTGAGACCGAGCCTCAGGTGCCGGAGGCTGCTTCCTCCGAGGAAAAGATTGCCGCTAAAGAGCCTCCAAAGGTAACTTCTGAGAAGAAATACAGTTATCGTGCGAAAGGCAAAAGAGATCCTTTCAAACCGTTTATTCATATAGGCCGGGCAGGTGAAGAGAAAAGGAAAGATACACGGCTTACACCATTACAGGAACTTGAGTTGAGTCAGTTGACACTGACAGGGATCGTGTGGGGAGCCGGCGAGAATATGGCTGTGGTTGAGGACTCTGTGGGCAGGGGGTATATGTTGAGGAGAGGGACCTGTATAGGTATGCATAGCGGAAGGGTTATGAGGATACTGAAGGATAGCGTAATAATAAGGGAAAGGCACCGAGATCATTTTGGCAAGAGTAAAAGCGTGAGGACTTCTCTTAAACTCCACGACGAAGAAGAAGGAGAAACACGATGAATTTTAATGTCCGGGATACGAACCAAATCGGGAAGCTTTTGCTTTTATTCCTTGTTATATCCATGTTCTTGATTTTTGCGTGTTCTCCTAAGAGGCTTCAGGTTAACCCAGTAGGCCAAGGGATTGAGGCAGGGGATGTGACGTTGATTCAAAGGATTGACGTTTCAGAAGACCAGGAGAGGTCGAGGATTACTATACAGGGAACCAGCCCCCTGACCTACACGGTGTTTAAGCGGACCGATGTTCCGCGGATAGTTGTTGATGTACACAATGCCGACTTAGGGGAATTGACACGGATTATTGAGGTCGATAACGGAACGGTAAAGAAGATCAAGAGTACACAGTTTGATAATGGGGAGGGGAAGGTCAGCAGGATAGAGATCGGTTTGGAGAAGATAGTAGATTATCAAGTTGTTAAAGACGGTGATAGGCTTATCCTCTATGTAAGCAGGTACATGGAGCGAGAAGAGACCTCAGTTGGAGAGATTGGAACGGTTGAGAACATAGACTTCAAGCGGATGATGGGAAAGTCCCAGGTTATTGTATCTACCTCCCGCAAGGCCAAGTATGATCTATCGAAGGTATCGGAGAACACCTTAGTCCTGGAATTGGTTGAGATGGAAATCCCGGAGAGACTTCAGGAAAAATTGGAAGTGGCGGGAACGGAGAATGCGGTGAGACTAATTAAGCCGTATGAGTCCACAATTTCCGGTGTTAAGGCTGTTAAGATAGATATTAAATTGAGAACTATGGTCCCCTATCATGTCTTTCAAGAGAAAAACATCATATATCTCGACTTTGATCAGCCGCAGGAAGCATTATCTAAAGAGACATATGCCGGGGCTTCATCTGCATCATCCACGGCTGAACCACAGGCAGAAACAGCAATCAGGACGGAAAAAGGCGCAGTTGTCATAGGGTCTGCTCTTCAAGAGGAAGGTGAAGGGAAAAAATACACGGGCAAAAAAATGTCTATGGATTTTCAGGATGCAGATGTGAAGAATGTCTTACGGTTGATAGCAGACGTGAGTAACCTGAATGTGGTTGCCGGAAGCGATGTTAAAGGAACAGTGACAATGAGGATGGTTGATGTCCGGTGGGATCATGCCTTGGATGTCATTCTCTCCATTACTGGTCTTGAGATGGCCAGGGACGGAAATATTATCAGAGTAGCTTCTGCCGGGAAGTTTAGAAAGCAGGAAGCGCTTGAGAAACTGGTCACAGAGATCTTATATTTAAACTACGCTGTGGCGAAAGACATTAAGAACCGGATAACCCTGTCGCCGCGTGGAAAGGTGTCCGCTGATGAGAGGACAAATGCTCTAATCATTAATGATGTTCAGGCGAGTGTATTGGAAGCGAAAGAGATCTTGAGAGAATTGGATACCCCGACCCGGCAGGTTCTGATCGAGGCGAGGATAGTGCAGTCTAATCCTACGTTCACAAGTGAAATTGGTATTCAGTGGGGCGGCAGTACAAATGTTGATTCATCGAGTGATCATACCGTCTATGGAGCGGCAGGAGGAAACTATGCCATAAACCTAGCTGCAAGTGCTGCGTTTGGCGGCCTTGGTTACGGGTATCTAAGTAATTCGACACAACTCGATTTGGTGTTAACAGCTATGGAGAAAGACGAAAAGGTAAAGATAATATCAAGACCGAAGGTCGTTACATTAGACAATGAACAGGCGACAATAGAGCAAGGTGTCGCCCTCCCGTACCTCAAGATGACCGAAGAAGGGACCGTATCTACGGAATTCAAGGATGCTACCCTGAAACTGGATGTTACTCCCCACATTACTCCGGATGGAAGTGTTATCATGGAGGTAATGGCAAAAAAAGACCAGAAATCTTCTCAGACGGGATATGGTGGAGAGCCCGGTATCGATACGAGGAAAGCGGAGACTAAGGTCCTTGTGAAAAACGGAGAGACAACGGTAATCGGCGGAATATATGAAAGAGTACAGCAGACTGCGGATAGCGGAGTGCCTTTTTTTTCGAAGATCCCGGTCCTCGGTTGGCTTTTTAAGAACACATTCGAAAAGGATGAAGTGACGGAACTCCTGATATTTATTACACCCACGATTGTTGAACAAGAACCCGCCGTTTAGGAAAATCCGAAAGACCTTTATATTTCTTAAGATCAATAGGGTCGATTCAGGTAAACAAAATGATAAGGTATATTACGGCCGGGGAATCCCATGGGATGTCTTTGACAGCTGTACTTGAGGGAATCCCTGCGGGTTTGAATATTGCTGAGAAAGATATAGATATTGATCTTGCCCGGAGACAGGTAGGTTACGGTCGAGGGCAACGGATGAAGATAGAAAGGGACCGGGTTAAGATTACCTCCGGGGTTCGATGGGGTAAGACCATAGGATCTCCCGTGACCTTGGTGATACAGAACAAAGACTGGGAGAAGTGGAAGGAAGAGATGTCTACTTCCCCCCAATGTGAAGCGGTGGGTACGCGTCTTACCAGACCTAGACCGGGCCATGCTGATCTTGCCGGAGCCATCAAATACAACCACAGGGACATGAGAAATATCCTTGAACGTGCCAGTGCAAGGGAAACGGCTTGTCGGGTTGCTGTGGGAGCTGTTGTGAAATGTTTTCTTCGGGAGTTTTGTATTGACGTAATCAGCCATGTGCGGGAGATAGGGGGGGTCACAATCGACGTTGACAACCTATCTCTGGAGGAGATAGGTGTAAGGGCGGAGGCTTCTGACCTGAGGTGTGTTGATGGTGATGCTGAGAGGAAGATGAGAACCGGGATAGATGACGCAAAAACCAGGGGAGATTCCCTGGGGGGCGTATTCGAGGTGATCATCACAGGCGCGCCTATCGGGTTGGGAACATATGCCCAGTGGGACAGAAAACTCGATGGGAGAATAGCTCAGGCCTTAATGAGCATACAAGCCATCAAGGGGGTTGAGATAGGCCTAGGTTTTGAGTACGCTATGAGATCGGGTTCTCAAGTTCATGATGAGATATACTATCAATCTCCGGTGAAAGACCAGAAAGAAGTGTCCGGAGAACCTCCGGAAAAGGAAGTTCACCTGCTTGCACGTAAAGGGGGGTTTTACCGGAAGACGAATAATGCCGGTGGAATTGAAGGCGGAATCACTAATGGGGAACCCATAGTAGCCAGGGCAGTTATGAAACCGATCCCTACGTTACCCATACCGTTAAAATCCGTAGATATTGACACGAAAGAGAGCTTGGGGGCCAGTGTGGAGCGGTCTGACACTTGTGCCGTTCCGGCGGCAGGGGTAATCGGTGAGGCAGTGGTGGCCATAGAAATTGCTAATGCCTTCCTGGAAAAGTTCGGCGGAGATTCCATTGAAGAGATAAACAGGAATTATCAGGCATATATTAATTATGTTAATAACTATTGACAGAAATTTGGGGACTATAGTCTTTCAGAAAAATAATTCGACCTGTGCAGTTGGGCAGTTTTTACCGCTTAACATAACCCTGTTGACTGAATCATCAGAGACACTTCAAGACACTAGGTTTGTGTAACTGTATAGGTTGAAATAATTTCAGATTGAGGGATTTGGGAAGAGATATTAAAAAGGGTGGGAGAAAATAAACGGCGGGAAAAGATAGAGGGGTGGTGAGAGAGTTTTCGGACGGGAAGGGTATAATTAGGAAAGCAAGCGTAGCTGATGTCAGAGAGATTCAAGGTTTGATAGAAAGTTATGCTCAAAAGGGAGAGATGTTGCCCCGTTCCTTAAGTGAGCTCTACGATAATCTGAGAGACTTCCACGTGTATGTGCACGAAAAGATAGACCAGGTTATTGGGGCTTGTGCCATGCATGTCTGCTGGGGTGACTTGGCAGAAATCAGATCCCTTGCTGTCCGAGAGGAATTCTGGCGTAAGGGGATCGCAACTAAAATGGTGAACGCGTGTCTCTCTGAATCGGAAGCTCTCGGTATATGCAAGGTTTTTGTCTTGACTTATCAGATCAATTTTTTCGGGAGGTTCGGGTTCGAG
>JAUXHQ010000108.1 GCA_030621455.1 Deltaproteobacteria bacterium | reverse complement strand
AAAAGAATGCCATACTCGAGCTGAAGACTAAGACAGATAACATATCGAACCTTTTCAACCTGGAACATAACGGTAATACGGTGGTAGCCTGGTCTCTCAATGCAGAAGAGATAGCCGGGAGGGAGGAGCTGTTGGCGCCGTCCATAGACGAGAGGATAGCCGCAGCCTTTAAATGCCAGGAGATGGGTTACAGACTCGCTTTTCACTTTGACCCGTTGATATACTACGCCGGATGGGAGGAAGGCTACCGAAGGACCCTCGGTAAACTTTTTTCACGGATAGACCCTGGCAACATCTCGTGGATAAGCATGGGATGTTTGAGGTTTCCACCTGAGTTAAAGCCGGTCATAGAAAAGAGATTCCCAAAAAACAGGATACTTTACGAGGAGTTTGTCCTGGGTATGGACGGGAAACAGAGATACTTCCAGCCTATTCGCATAGAGATGTATTCCAGGATGTTAGAATGGATGCGGGGTTATGATTCCGGACTTCGTATCTACCTCTGCATGGAGAGCCGTCAAGTCTGGAAGAAGGTCTTCAAGGATGATAGGGTTGGGAGCAGTGCGGATCTTACCGCAATATTGGAGAGGAAAGATGAATATAAAGGAAAAAGTTATAAGACCTAACTCAGAAGTAGGGAGTGGAAGGGTCAAGCAGTACCTGCTTCCCGGGGGAAAGAAGATTACACAGATCACGACGTTTTGTCCCGACATCATCGGCCCCGGGCCTACGAATCTTTATGTTATTGAAGATAAGAGATTGATTTTAGTGGACACGGGCATCCCGACACATCTGGCAAAAAAGATCTTCTATTACTGGAGAAGACAGTATATGCCGCCGGAAGTGAAGGCGCTGCCTGATAATTATAGCGAGATGGAACTCGTAAGCGGGCTCGAAGCAGCGGGGTATTCACTGGATGATATTGAAGTGCTCATCATAACCCATGGCCACGTAGACCATTACCTTGTGGGAACCACTATTGTGAAAAAAAACCAGGTTAAGGTCTCGGCCCATGTCCTCGATACTGAGCGCATATGTAACCCTTGGGCACTTTCAAAGAATGTGCTCCTGGGACGTCCGAGGTACGCGGCTATGGGTATGCCGATCCCGACATATTCAGCCCAGGAGTTCCACGGAAGGATTGATATGGAGTCCGACCGCCTGGCGCTAAGGGTGGACTACCCCATTTCAGTGGACGGGCCTCTGTCCCTGGGTGGGGTTGAGAGCGATGATATTACCGTTAGACACTTTCCAGGCCATTCACCGGGATCGATCTCTCTGATCATCGGTTCGGGAGAGGATAAGGTGCTGATTTGCGGAGATACCCTATTATACCCCATAACCCCCCATCCGGACGATCTCGTTGCCTACCTTCGTACGCTGGATGACTTTGAACAACTCGAGGGGGTTGCCATCTCTCTTCCCGCCCATGGGAAGAATATCAGAGATCTTCATGGGAGGATTCGGTTTCTAAAGAGCCACCATCGCTCCAGACTCGAGTTTACGTACAGGGCATGCCGCGAACCCAAAAGCCCTTGGGAGATCGCATCCATGCCTCGATACTTCGATGTCTTTGTGGACCCTAAAAAATTTAACCCCATGGCAGGTAATGAGGCATTTATCCATATGGATCTTTTGGTGATGGCCGAAGGACTTTATAGATCAAAGATAGATGGTATGGTCCACTATTTCCGAAATACACGCGAAAAGTTCGATGACGTATACGCAAGGGTCCTCGATATCATCGATAACAGAGAGTCGACTGTCTTGTGACCTCGTTTCTGACCCTTGGGGTCTTCGTTGTCATCCAGATCGTGGGTATCTATCTCGAGGAAGGCCTGCATATGTTCACGGGGGATTAAAAATATCCGGATTATGCAGGATATGCACAGACCGATCACAATAGCATTGGAGACGATAAAGATTACCCAGCCGAGTGGTGTCATTGTTCTTGTTGCATCCCCTTAGCCATTCTGGGCCAGGCCGCTTTTACCAGAATGACCAGAATGACAAAAAAGCCCATCATTGCCAGAATAGTGCCGGACCGAATCGGGTCTGCGGATGTAGTCACCCCTCCGGAGAAAAATGGGTGGACCTTTGACCAGAGCCATGAGCCCAGGATAACCAAGAGAAAGACAGGGGTGATGTAAGTGATGACAAAAGGAAACCAGCGGGGTAATCTCATGTCCGCCCCCACGTGCGCTTCCTCTACCCCATCCTTCACCTTGATGACAAATATGAAGACAATGACCTCAAATAGTGCCAGTAGTGGAATCCCCAGATTGGAAGCGTACTCATCGAGTGTCCCCAGAACCGTAAAACCGGGAGAAAGGATCACCACGGTCGCTCCCATTAGAGTGATTAACCCCAAAATGGCCATTGAGGTGCTCCTTCTCATATGAAACCCTTCCTCAATAAAGGCGATAGCCGGCTGCAGCATGGATATTGAAGAAGTAATACCGGCCAGGAATAACAAAAAATAGAAAAGTGTGCCACACCCCTGCCCCAGGGGCATCAATTCAAAGATCTGGGGAAGGACCACAAACCCGATGGAGAATGTGCCTGCCTTTGCTATCCCTTCCATATGGCTGACCCCTAGAAAGATGAAGGCAGCGGGGATTATGATCATCCCACTGAGGCAAACCTCACAAAATTCATTCATGGCGCTCGCGGTCAGACCCGATAAAACCACATCATCTTTCTTGGTGAGATAGCTGGAATATGTGAGGATAATTCCAATCCCGACGGAAAGGCTGAAGAAGATCTGCCCGCAGGCTGCCAGCCACACGTTAGGGTTCGCTAATTCGGACCAATTGGGGTTCCACATATAACCCAGACCGTTAACTACATTCTGGTCCGGATGGGCAGGATCGGGGGTGCCGAGTAACAGGACCCTGATAACAATAACGATTGCGGAGAATAGTAACAATGGCATGGCCAACTTGCAGAACCGTTCAATCCCCCGGGAAAGTCCCCGGAAAATGAGAAAGAAATTTATGAAAAAGGTTATCAGAAAAAAGAAGATATTTTGCGGGAGCAATGTCGTCAGGGTCTCAGGCAGGAAAGCGAAATACTGACCACCTGAGGTGAATTTGGAGAAGAAGGCGGCATGTTTTCCTCCCTCTCCGAGGATAAGGTCACCCTTAAGGCTGAACCAGGCATAGGCAAGGCACCATGATTCAACATAGACGTAATACATGTAGATAACGATAGGGATAAAAAGTCCCAAAGCCCCCACATATTTCACAGGACCGCCGCCTCCCAGCATCCCGAAGATACCCGGGGAAGATGAAAGACCGCCAAGTCTTCCTGCCCTGCGGCCGATTGTCCATTCAACCCAGCAGATCGGGATCCCCAGCAGAAGAAAAGAGATGAAATAGGGAATCAAGAAAGCGCCGCCGCCATTTTGAACCACAACCCCGGGGAAACGCAAGAAATTTCCCAACCCTACCGCACTTCCGGCCACGGCCAATATTACGCCAATCCTTGAACCCCAGCTTTCGCGCGGAGGCCCATAGCTTTTTTGATTTTGAACCACCTCTTACCTCTGACAACCATAATATTACAAAAACTCGATCTGTGCAGTTGGTCAAGTTAGCGCCCTTCGGGCGAGCTGATAGCTGATAGCTGTTAAGCTATTGAGGCTGTTCGGCTAAACAGCAATCCTGCTGTACTGCACAGGTGGTAAAAACTTACACGTGGCTGTTTAAAGATCTTGGGGATATACCCTTGGCATGCATGTTGTGTAGCCATTACAAATCGTATAGCGTGTCATCGACCTTCGGTTTTGGCTTCCTTTTTCCTGCCTTTGACTTGGCCTCCAGGATAAAGGGATCTTCCCCTTCCAATAAGTCCCCCATCTCCGCTTCTATCTTATCGGGGTCCTCTCCCCGTTCCATGCGGCTCAAGGCCTCTTCCATCCCGGGCCCCATATTAAGACCTGCCGCATCAGAGAGCTTCCTCATCAGCATGGCCGCTTGGCGTGGGTCGTCTTCATTGATATTCTCCGCCTCACTGGCCAGCATTGCCATTGCTTTTTCCATTTTTGCCTCGTCAATGGGAGGCATATCCCCGTCAACTTCCTCGTCTTTCCTCTTCGATATATTGGCAAAGAGGGACATCTCGCGTTTCAGTTTGACATCCCTGCATTTTGGACAGTTCGGGACAGTCTCCGTATTTACGGACTTGGAAAAAAAATTAAATACTGTATTGCATCTTTCGCAGTAAAATTCGTAGATAGGCATAGCAACCCCTCATGAATATGTCAATGGTTGGTTCTAACCCACAGAAAGGCCTCCGGGAAACAGAAGACTAAGGTAGAGACCCGTATAGTGAGAGCTTGACTCAGTATAAGCGTTTCTTATCACAAACCTCTTTCTTTGTAAAGTGAATGGGAATCCTTAATTATATACAAAAAAGTAGTTTACACTTTATTTTTGTCACTCTAGGTATCAGGTTTCAGTGTTCAGGTTTTGGATTTTGTGTTTCTCTCTTCTGACACCTGACACCGAAAAGCCATGTGAGGGACAATTTTCGTAAAGACCTTTTATCAGCTCTTTTCCCTTGACACACAACCTCGTGACCCCTATACTGATACCGCCTTCATGCGAAGGCGGCTTCCTTTCACTGGCTCCACTGCTCCGGCTAGGTCCAATGCAAGTCGAACTGTATGGCTGATATTTGGGACAGGACCATGACCTCTTTCAAACCCTTCCTGACTATATTCAAAGTCCCCGGATCTACATCATCGGTCACTGATTCATGTAGAAATACCATGAGGAAAAAAGGATGGACTTGCCCCACCGCGTCTGAAGATGTGGTGTAGGTATAGGTTTTCATATATGGAAAATAGTGGTCATATGTCGTATTTATGAAAAAGAAACAGCTTGTGGGGTCTTGTTTGTTGGAACCTTAAATCCTAGAGTGATGATTTAGGGAAAGAACAGAAGCCGATGTCTGATATATGTTTGAGGAACACAATGAGGGGTTTGTCTGGGGCGATGTTAAACGAGTTCATAATTTTGAAAGGAGGGCGGTCATGAATCAGGAATCCCGAAAAGCGGAGATCGAGAGGATGCTGGACCAGGTTGAGGATGAAAAACTCAAGGCCCAAATAATTAAAGGGTTAAAATACTTGGACGATCCTGCCCGGCACCTGCATGTTACCTACGGCATTTCAATGTCCAGAGCGGGTGGATATGAGGAGTTAGCGTTAAAATTTGCTCAGTTGGCATACGAACAAAACCCTGAAGACTGCTACTTTTTGCTTGAGCTATGCAGTTCGCTCCGCCAACCGCAAGAAGTGGTAGACGCGATTGAACAGTTTCTTGGGAGGGTAGAGCTTCATTCCCTTCCCAAAGATCAACAGGCCAAAATGACGGTGACTTTGGCAACGGGCTATAGGGAGATAGGGAAGGTGTCAGAGAGTATTAAGACTCTGGAGGAATCTAGGGGAGAACTGGCAAGAGGCACTGAAATACTGGCGGAACTATATTATGAGACAGGCTGTCCGCAAAAGGCAATCGACTTATTGTTCGAACGACTTAAGTATATGGGTAAGTTGAGTGACGACATGGCCTCATGTATGGGCAAGTCCTTTGATGCTCTAGACAACTATTCTGAAGCCGTGGGGATGTTAGCGAAATTTAAAGATGACGAGCCGATAAAGTCTCTACATGAGAAAATGGAAGGGAAGCTTAGAAGATAGACTCTAACGGCAAGTACCCCGTCGGTGGAACAGCGGTGTCAAAGAGGCGGAAAAGGGGCCACTGTCACAGGAACTGGAACGGGTGGAAAACTTCAAGACACCGGATTTGTATAACTGCACAGGTCCAAAATTTTGGCCCGGGCCATAAGGTCCGGGCCAAATGGTTGGTACCCGGAAGCATGTTACTTACTCTGTGTGTATTTCGATCTTCTTTGGCTCTGCTTCCTCGGTTTTGGGGATCGTTATATCGAGTACCCCCTTCTTAAGCTCGGCCGTAATCTTTTCAGCGTCAGCATGCTCCGGTAGTCTGAATGACCTCTCAAATGATCCGTAATGCCTTTCCTCGCGGTAATACCCTTCCTTCTCGACTTTCTCTTCTCTCTTTCTCTCTCCTTTGAGGGTCAGCAACCCATCTGTAACTTCGACTTTGATATCGTCTATATCCATGCCGGGGAGTTCGGCTTTCAGCTTGAAATCCTTGTCTGTCTCCGCCACATCGATTGACGGATAGAACCGCGGGGTGGCATATAAATCTTCTTCATTGAAAAAATCCCAAGGCCTGTCACCGAAGAAGTGTGACAAGAAATGTCTTGACGGCCTCATTGCTCTTAATGGTCTATACCTTGTGATTTCCATAATAAACACCTCCTATTTTCATTTACCGTTTCTTTATCTCTCTTTTGTTTTTAAAATAATCATCACAAGGTTTATGTCAATAGGTTGAGAGAAAAAAGATGAAAGATACAAGTACTTGAGTTTCTGAAAAATAGTTGGTCAGAGAAACAAGGATTTGGGATGATTTTTTCCACAGGTATTCTAAGTTTAAGGTACGTTGAGCCAGTAGTGTCCGGTTAGATTCTTGCATTTAGATGTCGGTTTTGTTCTTTGAAAATGCATCTCATATGAATCCCGAAGCTCGTTTTGAATCTGTATCCTTAATTCTCTAACTCTTTTGATGGTGACAGGCTCGCCATAATTATTATGGCAGTAAATTGCAAGAAGCAGATAGGTAATCAATCCTCCAAGGATTTGTGCCATTAGCCCGTG
>JAUXHQ010000034.1 GCA_030621455.1 Deltaproteobacteria bacterium | reverse complement strand
CCCGCAGAAAGCGAGGACTTGAAAGAAGAGCGTTCGTTTGCCTACCTCCGCAGGCGAAGATTTGACCTCCCCGACCAGCTGCTCGCGGGCCTCAGAAAGTCTGCCTGCCTTGATTAGATCTTTTGATTCCATAAAAAGAAGCCTTCTTCAGATTTTTTATCACAGAAAACACGGAGGACACAGAGATTACATCTCACTCCTGTTCTCTGTGGTTCAAATTAGCGCCCTTCGGGCGAGCTGATAAGCTGTTGAGCTGTTGAGGCTGTTAGGTTTATTAGTTTAATGTCTCACCAGCTTAACGGCTTACCAGCTTAACGGCTATACTCCGTTGTAGACCACAACTTGACAAAATCAGCCGGCGTCAGAGGTCGTCTAAAAACCGCCATACGTGATGCCTCCAGAGACCCCCCCATAAAGACCGCATTAGGAACTTCGTGGGCACTTTCCTTCAGGAAGTAGTGCCAGGTGGCTGCGAGTGAAAACGGGTCATTCAAGGATCCTCCGTCGAGTGCTATGTAAAACTCCCTTTCCTTTGACAGGAGTGCTGCCCTCTCTTCCACGGCTATCAGGTCGAGAGATGAACTTCCATTGAGAGCGGCAGATGCATCTCTCACCAGATCCTCTCTTTGAGCGATATACTCCGACCAGCGGGGATAAGGTTGTTTTATGGTACGCACGTCATCTCCCAACTCTCCTAGATCCTTAAATACCCTGGTAAACAAATACTCTATCTGTCTCCAGGTCTTTTCACACACAAAGGGCAGAAGGTCCCATTGGTCTTCCCATCTCTCAAGAGGCCCGGTCCCCAAAATCATCAGAGGATACGGCCGCCCAAGGCTGTCACTGCTGTCCCTTGCCACACCGCAGGCAAGGGTATCTTTCCCGGACCCCTTGGCCCAAAAACGCCAGGAAGAATGGCCTGGTCTTGAACCCAGGGTTTGATAACCCTTCTCAACCCATTTAGTGAAGGCGTTCAACATCGGGGTATTCTTGCCCAGACTAAAATAGTCCCCCGCCACCGGATGTTTACCACTGGCGACCCAATGCCATAAGCCTTTGGATGCTATTGATCCCAGCACTTTACAATACTCTTCGGCACCCTTCCCGGGCCCACAGTAAGGAGCTTCAAAAGCGGTCTGTGCCCCGCAAACTTATACCTAACCTTGATGTACCGGATCCCCAGACGTTTCAAGGCAGACTTCTCCCTCGGAAAGGCGCTGGGATAAAAAGTATACTTCCCTTTTGAAAAAATCTTCAAGAACTTGGGGAAACCTCGATCACCCGCGTATTTTTTAGTCAAGATGAGGCTACCAACCTCAATCTGAAGGGTGACATTGCCACACATTTCAGGAGACCAGTTAAAGGTCTTTTTCACAGGGTAATTGAGGTTGATCAGCTTCTGGATCTCACCCGAACATTCGAGTTGTAACCGGGTGATGTGTGGCCTTACCTTAGCGCCAGTGTTTGTGTCTGTGGGCAGTGCCCTGATGGATACTGCATAATTGTCCCTGCTGGGCCTTACTACGTTCGCCCCTTTGGTAAGGAAAGAAAAGAAAGAATCCTTGAACGGTATCTTTCCACCCAAACCCTCAGCTTTCTTTCCATAGTAACCCCTGCGCAGGCTTCGGCCTATAAATGGTTCGGCTGGTCCCTTACTGAATTTTGTGGCATAACCGTCTTGGCCTAAAAGGAGTTGGTTTACCCTACTTCGACCGTAGACTCCTTGAACTTCCATAAGGACATCCTCTTCCCAGAGCTTCTGGAGATGACAGGCGGTTTCCCTACGCACAAACGTCCACAGATAGTTGAGGGGTCCGGTTGCCACCGTGTCAAACATCTTCCTGGCTGACTTACCCCTTGTCATGGAGGCCTTGAGTTTGTCGGAAGCACCCCGGGCTATGAAAAAGGGAGACGTACTGCCGGCCGGCTCTTCCTTGTATACCTGGGTTGCCATCTTAAAGGCTTGCATCCTGGAGGCTGAGACCGGCGCAATCTCAGCCAATGCCGTCTGATATGTCAGAAACGACTTCGTCTCCATTAATTGGGATTCCAAGGTCTTTCCCTTTCCCAACTTCCCCCTGGTTTTTTCCAATTTGGCGATAAATGTTTTTCCTTTTTTCGTAGCCTTTGCCAGGGCGCCTTTCTCCTTCAACGCATCCTCTTTGGCAGCCCGGACCTTGGTCTCTTTAAACTCATAGACCAGTTCTAACCACGAGGGAAGATCTTCCCCACCTGCCAAGGGTTCCAGCTCCACGGCCATTCTATCCAACAGCGCAAAATACGGTCCCTGGCCATTCACCATTCTTTGAGCCACCTGTCGCCACTCTTCCCTGTCCTTGAGGGTATTTACTCCCTGCCGGAAAGTAGACCAGAAATTCTCCCAGGTCTTAATGTATTTCTTATGATACCATGCTTCGAATTTCAGTTTTCGATTGGCGATGATTAGAGGATCAGGGAGGGCCGATTCCATCTCCCTTACGAATGCGTCTATCTTCTCCTTTCCTATACCAGTGAAGGCCGGCGCAACAGTCGTCTCATCCCGGGCTGGTACACTGCCCTTCCAGAAATCTTCCAGGGTCATATGTGAAAGCGATTCGTCTCTGTTGACCCAGGATACCAGCCAATTTAGGTCGGTCTCCCTCAGTGTCAGAATATGCTTTAACCAAGTCTGTAAATCGTTCCTCTTTTCGTTGAGGTTAGCGAAATCCGGTCCCCAAATCAGGTAGTACACGTATAACCTGCCAAGCTTTTCTCTAATCTCGGGTATGAGCCCTTGACCGGCCTTGAAGGTAATAGGTCTATAAAAGGGCTGGGGCATGTCCTGAAGGGATTCAATGCCGTCACCTTTGAGACGCGCCTGCAACAGGTTGATGCGTCTCATTAGATGGGCTACATGTTCCTCAATGACCTGGTCAGACGTATTGAGGGAAAAGCTTGCCATCCTCTTTTCCATATCTTTGTCAAAGGAAACCAGGAATCCGTCTTTAAATCGTTTCCAGTACTTTTCCTTTAGTTGGGCTTCAACCTCCTTGCTCTGATTCAACCCAAACCTGGGAATCCACCACTTTCGATTCTGTGCTTCCAATCTCAGAATTGCCTCCCGAAAGCGATCCATGGTGATCACGTCGGAAAGGACTTCTCCTTGTAATACTAAGGGTTTTGAAAATTCCCGTGACACATCCCTAAGGATACCGAGGTTCTTCACAAAAGAAAAGCTCATTAATCCACAAATGGCAATCGCCACAGCAAGCCATGAAGTCAATGCAAGGTTTCTCGTAACTCTACTCCAATCCAGAGCCCGCTGAGTGGGTGCAAAGAGTCGTCTATCCTTTGGTAGAATCCGGGCGAAAAAGTCATGGAGGAATAACCCCTTATTCGTTCCCGGCAAGACGTCTCTCTCTTCGATCAGGCCCAGCCCCTTTAAAAAATGAGAGTACGGGGTACCCTCCTGGCGCCCGCTGCTGAAGAAGAGACCCCTCATAAGGGGCGTTTCTTGGAAGGGGTTCTCCTGAAACGCCCCCTCAATGAAAGAGTGAAGCCCGGGCCGCAATCTCTCAAACTCCTCAGGGAAAAGAAGGAGACCCGGATCAACCTGTTTGGACTCAGACTTGTGGAGAAGGAGAAGCCGAAGCTCTCTCAAGCGTTCCCCTACCGTATGTATCGCACGATCATTAAGACCGGATACATCTGTTGACAAATCCTGATTTATCAGCCCCATGGCCTGACCAAGGCTTTGTTCAGGAAGATGGTCGCAAAACTTGGTTATGCCTTGAATCAAGTCACACTTGGTTACAAGAACGTATACCGGAAACTTCGCACCCATAACCCGCATCAATTCATCGATGCGACGTCGAATGCTCTGGCCGTCATGCTCAAGGTCCTCCGGTTCGGCCTCGAGCAGCTTATCAGCCGCAATAGTCACAACAAGGCCATTGAGAGGCTCCTTCTTTCTGTATTTGGCCAGCAGTGTCAGAAAGCTCTGCCATTCATCCTTGTCTCGACCTTCGTCTATCGGGATAGCAAACCTTCCGGCTGTATCGATGATAATGGCCTGTTCAAAAAACCACCAGTCACAGTTCTTCGTTCCGGAAACACCGGAAACCCGGCTGACCTCAGCGAAGGGCGAAGAAAGGCGTGCGCTCTGTATGGCTGTGCTCTTACCGGAACCACTCTCTCCGATCACCAGATACCACGGAAGTACATAAAGGGGGTTCCCCTGTTTTCGTAAGTGAGAACGCCTCAGGGTGTTAATGGCCTCCTTCCACCGATCATGGAGGTCTCTTGCCGCATCTTTCTCTTTCCCTTCAAGGGTCTTCAAGTACGACTCATCTTGATCAATGATCTCTTCAACAAAACGCTCCTCGCGCCGCCTGAGCCACATCTTTCTCAAAAAGAGCGCACCGAGGCCCACACCAACAAGGCCAACCAAGATGAAGAAGCCCATCCACATGGGCCACCCAACACTCAGTACTACCACGAAAATCAAGAGTATCCCTAAGGCAACTGCCGATATGATGAGAAAAACCTTAAGAAACTTGAGAAATGTCCCTTTCATATGTAACTCCAAACCCGGTAATGTTTCTCAGCTTTTGTCTTCCCTCCCCATCCCTCCGGCCCAAGATCCGATTTGTAGAAGAAGGGAGAATCAGAGGACCTTCCCAATATTATCCAGAACAAATGAATAGACCAATAACAAAGCCACATAAAGGATAACGGGACCACCAAGACAGATAATGGTGAGGGTCGGAAAGTGCAACCCCTTTTGGGGGGGGCTCACCTCGCCCGATTCAGTAGGGTATGCTTGGGGAAAGAGTTCTCCCCTCTCAAGTGAAGGAACGCCTATGGAGCTACCGGTGAGAAGCTTCAGGTTCGAGGTCTTCAATTGCTCCAGGAGGTATTCGTCCCCTTCATGGCAATACCGACCCGTGAACCCCATGGAGAGACAGAGGTAATAGATCTCCCTCACCTCTATCTGATGGGGGGCAAGGGTATTGAGACGTTCAAAGAATATCTCTCCGGCATCGGATATTTGATAATAGATACGTTGTAGCTGCTCCCGCTGCCACTGGTCTTTTGCGTTCCACGAAGAACTCAGAATCGCCTCATCAGCCCACGCGCAAACAGCAAAGCGTGCCAGGTCATAATCCTCCTGAGAAAAGGCGCTTTTCTTCACAAAGGCTTCACCATCGGAGATAATACGCTGGATATCGGCCTTCACCTGATCAAAGGGTGGTTGTTTTGCGGCTACCGAATTGATAAAATAAGCCACATAGGCAATGAACTCAGTAAAACAATCTGTCAAACGCATGGCTACGATCTCCCCACAACCATCAATTCCACCTTTAAATCTTCCGGGGCGGTATCCCAGTAAAGGGCAAGGTTGCAACCCTTTTGCACATGGGTCCATTGGTCACTGTGGTGGTCAATCTGGAGATAGATGCAGTGAGCACGGCGGGGCAACTCTTGAGGTGGTGTTGGGAGATGCTCCACCTTCACTCCGGAAAGGGCGCGAGCGATAAGGATAGGTAAAGATTCCCTCGACCCTAACTTGGCTATGGTCTCCAGGGATTGAAGCACGGACTGCGGCTCCTCCTCGGTTTCAATTACCAGGTAGAAACGATTACGCCCCTCAAACATCGTGGGGGGCAGCTCTGTCACATAGTAAGTCCCATCATAAGCAAGTTGGATCATATATTCCGGTCCGGCTGTAATCTCATCCAAAAGCTGTGTAACCAAAGCGCTCGCCGCTGAAAAACACTCCCATATGCTCTTATGGTTATAGCTGGGAAGAAGAGAGGTCCCGTCTTCCGATTCTCCCACCACATTGACCCGTTCCGAAAAGGAAGAGAGTTCACCTATCAACTGCCTTAATATAGCATATACCATCCATGGATGAACCTGACGTGATTCCGTCAGGTGAAACAGAAGGGGCACGTAACGATTGAGAGACCTGAGGGCCAATAGATAAACCATGTCTCGTGCCCCAAACTCGGCTGTATGAATTCCCCTCTCACGTTTATATGATTCGAGCTGGCGGCTCCGGGCCGCAATCTGATCCCTGATCTCACTGACAGCCTTCACAAGTGGCTCTGAGCTGGAAATGGTAAGACAAGGCGGGACAAAACGTTCCGAAAGGGCTATCTTTTCACCGGTCCTTTCCAGTTGGGCAAGGTGAAGAAGTTCGTAGTTGTCAAGTTGATCTCTCTCTACCTCCCAAAATATCTTCAGAAGATAATAGAGCCTTTTCACCTGAGCTGGGGGGCCGTCTTGGTACAGATCCTGAACCTCTTCAGGATCTTCAGCCGTAACAAATCTGGTGTTTACTTCCCCAAGGTCTTCCAGTTTAGACACGACTGTGACATTTTTCCCGGCATTACTCCATTTTCTAATCCCTGCCATGACAATAAACGGTTTCCCCCCCTCCACCCATGCATCATCAAAGGAACGGGGTTCAACGATAGCATTCCCCGGTAAAACCACATGTGTCATGTCAGGGAAGAGAAACTCACCCTTTAGAAGATCAAGATGGCGATTCTCCAGAGCGGCCTTCTGGATCTCAAAGCCCCCGGTGCCCCAGAAGTGAGGCTGGAGGAACCGGTAAAAGGGCGTCAGCAGTGACTGAAAATGGGCGTCTTCAAGTTGAAAATGCTGAGGCTGTAAAAAAAGGCCTTGATGCCAAAAAACAGGTCTCTCCATCTTCGCTATTCTTCCTCTATCTTTTGGATTTGCTGCGTTCCTAAAACGAGATCGACGTTCAGGGCGCCCGGTCTTGAGACTTTGGTAAGCCTCAATAAACCAACTCTTCCAACAACCACAGGAATTTCAAAGAGCCGTACCATACCCTCCTTTTGGAGCATGTAGTAACCGGCCACAATAGCCACGTATTTTGCACCGTCTGCACGGTCGAAAGCATAGGTCAAGTTTTCTCCGGGATGGACAATCAATCTCTTTGAACTCGTAACACCAGCGTCAAAACGGTCGCATTCCAGAAGTTTGTAAAGCCCATCATCATATCCGGCTAGCTGGTTAAAGGCGTTGGGGTCTCCGAATTGATATACGCAGACACTAAGGGGATGCGGACTCCCCTCATATAAGTTTAATAGAGGATCGGCCCTCAAACGGAGATTGATAGCCTCTTTTTCGTATTTCCACTCCGGAGGTGAAGCAACACGCCAAGAAGCGCATGAACAAACAGAAAAGATTAAGATTAAAATACACACCACTCTAAAATATTTTTTCACTTTCTAACCCCTTTACTCGACGGTCGCTTTTTGGCAATTCTTTTCAAATTCTCTCAAGAAGTCCCCCATGAAGCGTCCCGAGTCAAACCATTTCTTGCATGTATGAAATTTTTCCCTGTATGTTTCAAATTGCTCAGCCTTCCGGAGAGGGCCAAACTTCATACCTCCACCTTTCGCAATTATCCTATCAGGGTCCAGTTCAAAAAGAACATCCCTCATCTTGCTGCGCGCCGTCTCTTTGAATGCCCGTTCTGTGATCAAAAAGGCATTCTTGATCTGATCAAGATAACCCTTAAGGGACTGCGACCCGCTTTCCCCTTCCATGTTAACGATAAGGACCTGCCTGATGGTCTCGTCCTCCGAGCTTCCACCCATAAGGGTCATGTTGATAACACGGACCAGTTCATTGAGCGTGTCGAAGATGGTGTTTAAGGAGACCGCCAACCTTTTTAGAAGCTCTGTGGATGAGAGGTCCGCCTGAGAAACCTTTTTCCCCAGCAACAAGGAAAAGACCCTGATATTGACATCTCCCTCAAGGTCCGCATCACTAAGCGTACCCGGGCCGGCCACATCGAACCTGGCGGATACTTCTTCCAGCACTGCAAGTCTCTCAACCGGCAAGAAACCGTCCATTCCCTTTCCAAGACGTGCTTCTATGAGGACATGGGCCTCTGAGGGCTTCGACCTGTAAATCTGCCTGATTTCATTGGCTAATTTCTCAGGGGATACTTCGGATGTCATGTCCCTATCCATTTTTTCCCCCTTTATCCGGGCTTATGATGACTGTGGCTTCCAAGAAATTATCCGTGTCAGGCGTGTCCTTCGACTTCTCCCAACCTTCCGACTCTCCGGGTTCCTTTTCGGAGGCAGCACCCTTCCTGTGGAAATCCGAGCCTTTTCGTGGCGACAGTTGCGGAGATCCTGTAAGAGGACTCGACTTCTCTGAGGAGGAGATGATAACCGTCTCCGAGAGGTCATCCTCCTTCATGCCGTGGGGTACTGATGCGTCTTTCCCCACATCTCCACTGGAAAGGATAACTGTTTCCCCTATCTCTTCCTCTTCCTGTGGGACGACAGTTGACCTGTCCTGTGTTGAGGGCACAATCGTTTTGTCCATGGCCTCGGAGTCCGGTCGTGATATGACGACAGTCTCGTCCAAGGCCTCAACATCTGGTTCCGACCTCACAACCGTCTCTTTCAAAGCCCCCGCGTCCGCTGCTGACATGACAACCGTCTCGTCCAAATCTTTGCCTTCTCCGTCTTCTCCGTCAGTAACAACCGCGGCTTTTTCTATCTCGGGCTTCGCAGTCGTCATGTCTTCACGCCATTGTTCCCTGATCTTCATGAGAATGGCATGAATAGCCTTATCTTCGGCTGCAGGAATAGTCTCAGTAGGGCTAAATCCCTGTCGGAACATCCTTTCATTGATCTCTTCTCTCAGTGTCTCTAACTCTTGCCGGAATGCCTCCTTCGACCATCCAGAATTCTGAGATACACTCAGTCTCAATAATGACCATCCCATGCCAAGGGCTGTGTTCCACAGTTGCCCCCAGCTTTCGCTAACCGCCGTCTCCTCCGGGTTCCAGAAAATATTCTCGGGAAGAAAGGTTAAATTGAACTCATCGTCAAGAAAACCTCCGGGGGGCAGGCTAGCATCCGAGGTCATTTTCTCCATTGCTTGTCCGATAGCTTTGTATACGTCTGAAACGTCCTGCCTCTTGTTCACCAAAAGCGTATAGAACCATAGTAACCCCAGGAAGTCAAGTCCGTAGGCTGGGGGCATTTCCGGGAGAAAGTCTGTACTTACGGCGCTCCCCCCTATCCCTATCAACTTCAAATCGAAGTTCCAGAAAAAAGGCAGAAGCCCCACTTGATCACTAAGCTTCACCCAAATTCGATCTAGAGAGAACCCAAGGTCTGGACGTTTGTGTGCACTCGTCCTGGAAAAGACAGTTTGCGTGATCTCTCCCAGAAAAGAGAGTTTCAGGTACAAGACTTCCAGGAAATACCTTTCATCCGTATGAAAGAAAAAAGACTCCCTAGCCTGACCACGCTCTTTTAAAGCTCTCACACAGCCTATTCTGCCACACTCCCCCTTTTCCCTGAGTCGGCCTTCCATATCTTCAAAGGAGGCCCCTGAGATAAGAGAGAGGAAATCCACGGCGTTAACTGACATGGCACCGAAGATCAACATGTGGAAAGGATAGAAAGAAAATGGGATGATCCTTGAAAGAGCCAGGCCTTCAGCCCCATAGCACTCCCCGTGGCCGGGGCATTCTGTGCATGGAAACTCATCCACGTGGTTTTCGCCTCGCTCCAGCGGCCCAAATCCTCGAATCATATCCCAGCGATCCTTCAGGATGGGCGGATCAGAGCCCTTCGCAGAATAGGCATAAAAATCGGACTCACTGGATGACGAGAAACAGAATTGACAAAAGAGATAGCGCCGCAAAGAGCTCGAATGAGGTTGAAGCCCCAAACCGGTTAACACCTCATCATCATAGCATTGTTCAAGGGGAAATCCGCACTTAGGACACAGAGAGTGAAAATAGACCTGCTTCTTCGTGCAGAAAAGGAGTGGCTGTAAAGGTATTAACCCTCCCTCTTCGCTGATCTGATCACCAAGAACGATGACCGAGCCGGACCGGCTTTCATCTCCATAAGACGAAAAAGCTCTCTGCCACCATTGATCTATATCCCGGTTGTTAACAGGCCTCAATTCATCCCTTGTAATGAGGTACTCATCTCTCTGGAGCAATACGAATACTCGCTTGATCTCCGTTCCCGCATCTGTCACGAACCGGGCCTCAATAACCCGAGAAAAAGGGTCTGCTTCACTCATAACCAAAAAAGGGAATTTGGTCCTTTCCATAGAAATATCATGGGAGACCGAAGATAAATCTAGGTGGAGCTTAGCTCTGGTGGGATCAAGATAAGGGAGTATAGACGGCATCTCAACCTTATGATTCGGAAAGCTGTCTAACACAGCGTGTACCTGTGATCTGTTACGCCTAAAGCGCCTGGAAGCATGTATATTAAATAAAATTATAGTAAGAACACGTTTGACTGTCAAGATAAATCATTGAACAAGGGATATGGGGATGTATATGAAGCGCGACGAAGCCACGCTAAGGTGTGGAGAATTTATGGGGAGGGATGTTCCTTTATTATTAATGGTGGCGGTGCAGGGATTTGAACCCCGGACTTACCTTTTTAATCTCAATAATCTCAATAACTTATAAATTGACTTTTCCATTCAAGGGACTACCAAGGGACTACTCCCTTCCGACCTTTT
>JAUXHQ010000140.1 GCA_030621455.1 Deltaproteobacteria bacterium | reverse complement strand
AGAAGTGGCGACGGATAAGGCAGCGATATCATCATAAGTTCGAATACTTTCAGATGAATTTTGAAGCCATAGCATGCACCGGGTGCGGAAGGTGCATAAGGGAATGCCCCGTAAATGTGGACGTAACAGAGATAATTGGCGGCATACAGGCGCTCTGAAAGCCTAAAGGTATATTTGCTTCACATGAGCCAATGCTGTTAATTGTTTAAATTAATTCGTTTTAAGGTGTGTTAGTTTCCTTACGAGAGCGCGGTAAGTAAAGATACGAGAAGGAGAAGGGTGGTTCATCGATGGAAGGCGACAATGTTTATTTACCTCATGTAATGAAGATTGAAAAGGTGATCCGGGAAACTCAGAATATCAAGACCTTTCACTTTAACTTCAAGGATGAGAGTCAAAAAAGCAAATTCAGCTTCAAGTCGGGACAATTTGCCGAATATTCGATATTCGGAGAGGGTGAAGCGACCTTCTGTGTATCTTCAAGCCCCACAAGGATGGATTATCTGGAGTTCAGTGTAATGAAGGCAGGGAAGGTAACGGCTGCGATCCATGAACTCCAGGAAGGGGATGAGATAGGTTTTCGTGGGCCCTATGGAAATTGGTTTCCTCTGGAGTTGCTCGAAGGCAAGAACCTTGTCTTTGTAGGCGGTGGTATCGGGCTGGCGCCCCTCAGGTCTCTGATATGGAATGTGCTTGATAACCGCGATACTTACGAGGATGTAACGATCCTTTACGGCGCCAGAAGCCCGGCAGACCTTTCGTTCAAATATGACCTCGAAGAATGGGAAAAGGACGATGCCGTAAACATGTACACAACAGTGGACAATGGAGATGATGATTGGACCGGCAGGGTGGGTCTTATCCCACCGGTTCTGGAAGAGATAGGCCCCACTCCTGAGAATACCGTGGCCATCACGTGTGGTCCGCCCATAATGATAAAATTCACACTGATGTCATTGGAAAAGCTCGGTTTTACCAACGACCAAATACTGACTACCCTTGAGATGAAGATGAAGTGCGGCATCGGCAAGTGCGGAAGGTGCAACATTGGAAACATATATGTTTGCAAAGACGGTCCGGTCTTCACCAATGCCCAGATCCAGAACTTTCTTTCTAATGAGTTTTAGCTTCTCCGTCTCCTTTGTATGGTCACAGTCGTTACACTACTGACCCCAGGGGCAATCCTTCATTTTATTCTCTGATCCTCCCGGAATTTAGGGAATGGAAACGATCTCTCCTATCAAGTCATAGGCATTCACACCGGTAATCAACAGATCATGCATTTCTCCGGGGACTGCCTTACCTTTTGTAATGTAAGTTATCCCATCTATATCAGGCGCCTGGCAAGGTGTTCTCCCCTTCATTAAGGCCGGCTGCCCGCCAACCACACCATTATCACCACTGAGGCTTTCTATCAGGACCTTTGTGGTAGTCCCCACTAGTCCCCTGTTAAGCTTCACTGCTATACCCTTCTGAACCTCCATCACCCTATGATAACGTTCCTCCTTTGTCTCTTCCGGGACCTGATTTGGAAAAGTTGCGGCCATTGTGCCTTCTTCTTTGGAATATTTAAATGCACCCAACCTGTCGAATTCTACGTCCTGCATGAATTCGAGCAACTCCCCGAATTGGTCATCGGTCTCCCCGGGAAACCCGACGATCAATGAGGTGCGAATGGAGATATTTGGGATTTCTCTCCTCAGTCTCTCGATCAGCCTCCGTATGTGGCTGCCCTTTGTCTTCCTGCCCATGGCCTCCAGTATCTTATCATTAATATGCTGTATCGGCAGGTCTATGTAGTTACAGACCGTTTCTTCTTCATTTATTGCTTTGATCAGACCGTCGGTGACATGTGCAGGATGGGTATATAGGATACGAATCCATTGAAGCCCGTCAATCCGTGCCAACTCCCTCAATAACCCTTCAAGGTTCGCAGCCGGCTTGATGTCTCTACCGAACATGGTAGTATCCTGTGCGATGAGATTGATCTCTTTTACCCCCATCGCCACCAGGTTTTCCACTTCCTCGATAATGGAATCCTGATGCCTGCTGCGAAACCTCCCCCGTATTCTTCCGATCACACAATAAGAACAGGAATTGGAACATCCCTCCGCTATCTTGACATAGGCGCTGTAATCCGCGCAGGTATTCAACCTGGGAGTCTTGTGGTTATATAGAAATCGGGGTTCACCGACATAACTCCTTGGCGGATCTTCGGACATTCTAAACCGATCCAATATCTCAACCACCTTATGGAACTCTCCGGCGCCGATGAAGATATCCACTTCAGGCATTTCCTTCACAAGCGCATCCCCATACCGCTGAGGCAGGCACCCTGTCACCACCAAAGTACGGCAATTGCCGGTCTTTTTGAGCTCCGCTGACTCCAGTATTGTGTCTATAGACTCTTCCTTTGCAACCTCGATAAAACCGCAGGTGTTTATTATGATAATCTCCGCCTCTTCTTCCCTTTCGGATATTTGATAGCCGTTCTCAATCAACAACCCTAACATTACCTCTGTGTCGACAAGGTTTTTGGCGCAACCCAGACTGATCATGCTTACATGTTCTCTCAACGTCATATGGTAATCCTTCTTTGTCGTTCTTGCCCAGTAACTGGCTTTTTGTGTATAACAAAACATAGAAGTTTACTGTCATTCGTCAAATACTGCAAGAAAAAAAGCGGTTGGGTGAGTCGTATAATTTTGGCGAAGCGAACCTGATAATCTTCAGTAAATTCTAGAGCCGGAGGGGGGAAATAATCTTGGGGAAATTGGGGGGGATTTGACCTGAATCCTTCCTTTTGAAACATCTTCACGATCGAGCGCTTTATATGTTGATGAATTGATGATTTAAAAGAAAATACCAGGAAGGGGTAGGGATTTAAACGGGCTTTTCTAAAATGGAAAATGCTTATGCAGTATTTTATCTTGTGATTATTGTTATTATTCGTTCATCGTTGTAAATATATAGTTTTTTATATCATCTGTCTTTGCACCCGGCAGAAAAACTTCTCCAACCCCCAACTCTTTTAGCGTCGGTATGTCTTCATCAGGGATAACGCCACCGACAACAACAAGGACATGTCCCATACCCTGTTCCTGAAGCTGATTCATTAACTTTTGCATAACCTGTACATGACCGCCGCATAAGAAGCTCAGTCCAATGACATCCGCATCTTCCTGTACAGCTGCCGCGACCATTCGTTCGATCCTTTGAGCTATGCCAAGGTAAACCACTTCCATACCTGCATCCCTTAAAGCTTTAGTTACAACTTCTATTCCCCTGAAGTGATCGTCAAGACCGATCTTGCCGGTTATAACTTTTATCTTCTCAGCCATATCATAACCTCCTAAAAAATTGCATTCCTTTTTTTAATCTTGTTCCCACGCTGGAGCGTGGGAACGATGGAACCGATCATAGGTTCAGGTTATCGCAGGATAGGCGTTTCCGTCGTTGCCAGGTGCTCGCATCCGTTGCCTGTTAAAATGTGACAACGTAGAAATAGGTAAGTAGGGGCACATTGCAATGTGCCCTTACATCCGAGTCTGACGCAGAGATTGCAAAAAATAGCCACTTTTGGATAGGCACTAGTTAAAAAGGATATTTCCTGTCGCCGGCCCAATCATATTCCAATCCGTCAACCATTCTTAATACGCCTATTATCTCAGAAAAAGTTGCATCGGCTTTCAGTGCCTCAAGAGTCGACGGCAGCAGGTTTGTTTCCGGTTGCTCCGCTGCTAAGCGAATATCTTCAAGTTTCCTTTTAAGGTTCTCAGAGTCACGACTTTCTTTAAATTTCTTAAATTCATCGATATACGTCTCAATATCCATATGTTCCGGAGTATATGTTTCGGGTTTAAAGTCTTCCTCTGGTGGAATTTCATATTTGTTTACGCCGACATGCACCCTTTCACCCGCTTCCTCTTTTTCGTGAAGCTCCTGAAAGCTTTTGCTGAACTGCTCATGAACCCAACCGGAGTCAAGGGCTGCTATCCAGCCACCTATACCCTCAATCTCCTTGACCATTGATTCTGCTTCTTCCTCGAGTTTCTTGGTTAACCATTCTACATAGTAAGAACCTGCAAGCGGGTCAGCAACTTTCGCTATTCCAGACTCATAGCGCAGTACCTGCTGTGTCCTTATGGCTACTCTTTGTGCTTCTTCAGTTGGGGTCGCCCAGGCCTCATCAAATGATGGAATCTGCATTCCCATACATCCGCCAAGGGCGCCTGCCATCGCCATAACTGTTCCTCTTGCGATGTTGACCAGTGGCTGCTGCCGTGTCAAATAGCTGCCTGAGCCATTAACGTGCATCCTGAGTATCATGGCCTTTTGGTCTGTCACTTTCCATTTATCCTTCATTGTTCTTGCCCATAGTCTCCTTGCTGCCCGCAGTTTGGCTATCTCCTCAAAAAAATCACGGTCCACTGATAATACGGGACTCAGTCTTCGTCCAATTGCGCTAACATCCAGACCCCTTCTCTGCATCTCAACAATAAGATCATCACGGCAGGCAATAGTGAATGCAATCTCCTGAATTGCATCACTTCCTGCTTCGCGAAAATCATAAGAAGTGCAGAACCAAAGGTTCCAATTAGGAAAATTTTTCAGAAGATACTCCTGGAAATCACTGTTCCATCTCCCGAGCGTCGATATGCGGCCATTAATATACAGCATCTCTGAATAACTCGGCACAGTTGAAGGAAGCTGCCAGTTAATCGCACCCCCCACACCTCTGAGTTTGTAAATATCGTAGCCTCGCCTTTCAGCGTTTAAAAGATATGACTGCCAGATAGCAGGAAAATAAGTGGCTATTCCAAAGCTTACTGCATCAAGGGGGATGCCTTCACATAAATCCACAACATCTCGATACGAATTTAAACCTACTCCGCAAATTCCAAGCTGGCCTTCACAATATGGCTGATCCGACTCGAGCCCGTACCAGGTAGGCCCGTCCAGTTCACATTGAATTGCACTCATACCCTGGGAAATCAGGAATTTAAATCTATCGTTAGCCCTTGGTGCTGTGGACACGCCGGAAATTTCACGTATGTTCCATAGTTTGCCCCGATACATAAGTGGGTGATGGCCTCTGGTGTACGGATATTCACCTGGAAAATTTATATCTTTTTCAAAATCGATATCCGCCATATCCTCAGGCCCATAAACCTCTTTAACTTCAATTCCTGAAGCTGTTTTAAAGTCAGTCACTTTTTCCCTGTAGGCCTTTTTCACACTCTCTTTATCGATTGTTTGGATTTGCTCGCCCATCTTAACCCTCCCTAACAATAATTCGACCTGTGCAGCTACTCAACCCCAGTGTCTTGAAGTGTCTCTGATGAATAAGTGAACAGTATAATTATTACAATGTGAGTTCAGTTCGCTTTATGAGCTCATCCTGAACACCCTTATCCAAGTTGACAAAGAATGCGCTAAACCCGGCAACCCTCACTACCAAATCACGATGCTCTTCCGGATGGACCTGCGCCTCCTTCAGGTCTTTACTGCTTAGGCAGTTAAACTGTATGTGCGATCCGCCCAAATCCATATACGTCTTTATCAACGCAAGAAACTTCTCGATCCCTTCCTTTCCTTCCAAAGCCGAGGGATGGAACTTCAGGTTGAAGTGGTTCTGACCGTACTTGATAGTATCCACAGCCTTGACTGCCGACAGGACCAGGGCAGTGGGTCCGTTCTTGTCTGTGCCCGGCATGGCTGAGACACTTGCATCGGTCAGTGCGACCCTCGACTTCTTCCCGCTGGGCAATGCCCCGGT
>JAUXHQ010000207.1 GCA_030621455.1 Deltaproteobacteria bacterium | reverse complement strand
TAAAGTAGGCATCCGGCAAGTGGATTTGAACCCACTTAAGTGCGCTTATCCGCCATGGACCTTTGCGGGCATACCCGGTGGTCAGCGCAATTATCACGTACTGTTCTTAGGGGGGTAATAAGGGGCTTGCTGAGCTGTTCGAGCGGGGCCGATCTCGTAAAATGCGACGCCTGACAAGGCGCTTGGGTCGGGTGCCCATGGCAATGCCGTTTTCACTTTTTTAATGGACCGTGTTTAATAAGGACTATAGTTGGTCCTATGTTGGCGACCTTTATTGCCGCTTTGGCTGTTCGATACCGGATGTCACGGAAAAAGATCAGAGAATTTCTTTCTTACCGGCTAAGTACAGATATGTCAGTAGGGATAATTGATAGATGTATTCGGGAAGCGGGAGTTGCGTCCCTTCCAGTTGTAGAAAAGCCGACACAAAAGCTGCAAATGAAATAACTTGATTTTAATTAAAAATTACGTTATCCTATTTTAAATCATGAAGGCTTGCTATTTTGGCTGGCTAGTTTCGTTCTGAGGGGAAGATCCATTTGTCAAAAGTGGCAACCTGAAGTTTGGAACCATGGTAATTTTTTTGAAAGGAGGGTGTCACAATGGCTAATGGAAGAGTGAAATGGTTTGACGAGCGCAAAGGTTATGGTTTTATTGAGCAAGAAGATGGGCCAGATGTATTCGTTCATCATTCAGGGATCAATGCAACCGGCTTCAAGTCTCTCAATGAAGGCGACGAGGTTACCTTTGACGTAGAGCAAGGCACTAAAGGCCCTGCAGCGGTAAATGTTACTGTAGTCTAACATACCGTTCCGAGCAAAAAAAAGAAGGGCATTCTATCGAATCATGATAGAGTGCCCTTACTTATTTATGGATAGCAGGGACAGCGGCTATTTGTTATAAACCCTGTTGGAGACACATCTCCAACAGGGTTTTTATCAAGTGCCGCATAAGCATCACAAGACCCCGTGCATGGTAGGGGGAATAGCCGTATTGATTATCGAACCGGAGTCTACCACCATGTGAGTCTATGTTTAGTATAGTGTCCACCCACCACTTACAGAAAGTGTCTGGCCTGTCATATAGCTCCCGTCATCACTAACGAGGAACAGGACTGCACCGGCTATATCTGAAGGTTTTCCGCTTCTTCCCAGGGGAACGTCCTTTTCGAATTCATCAAAGTATTCTTGAGGATAGATCTTGAGAAGAAATTCGTTCATTATAAGTCCCGGTGCAATACAATTAACCGTTACATTATGCTTCCCCACCTCTCTGCACAAGCAACGGGTAAATCCCACAACCCCTGCTTTTGCAGAAGTATAATGGGCCTCTCCATCCGTGGAACCAACCAGGAATATGGATGAGGAGAGGTTCACTATTCTTCCGTACTTCTGCTTGATCATGCTGGGAAGGACCGCCTTAGAGCAAAGAAAGGTAGATTTAAGGTTCACATCTAATACGAAATCCCAGACTTCCTCGTCCATATCGACGACTTGTTGAAGCTTATTTCCACCAGCATTATTAATCAAGATATCTACTTTACCGAACTTGTCCAATGTGGCTTTTACCATCTTATCTATGGCATCTGCTTTCGTCACATCACATACAGCACCTATAGCCTCCCGCCCCGTTTCAGACGTGATCTTCTCAGCCACCTCAAATGGTCTCTTCGGGTGGGCGTCACTGACCACAACGTTTGCGCCTTCCCTGGCCAATGCCCAAGACACACCCTGCCCGATGCCTGATCCTGCAGCACCGGTTACGATGGCAACCTTCCCTTCCAGTCTCATTTTTCCCTCCTTCAATTGTTCTTTCCTTATTGAACCCTATTACCGTCCCTGACATCTCCCCCCGTCGTTGGACAAACCCCTCGGACAGCCCCCTCCCCCTTAGGGGAGAGAGGAAGAATATTATTTTAAGGCGCTACATCATCGTATACCCGCCACTTACACTCAGGGTCTGTCCGGTTACGTGACCCGCACGTTCAGAGGCGATGAAGACAACAGAATTGGCGATATCCTGAGGTGTACCTAGTTTCCTCAAGGGATATCCCTTCTTTGCCCTATCTTGCGCTTCAGGTGTAAAGACATCGGCTTCTTCGCCTCTCCATAGACTCTTCTCACCGCAATCATCAAGCTTGCCGGGGGTAAGCCCTGGGCAGACTACATTGAGCCTTATACCAAAACGGCCATTCTCTCTGGCTACGGCCTTTGTAAGGGCTATAACGCCACCCTTGCAGCCGGCGTATACCGCCTCCCTGTACTCGCCCATCCTTCCCGCGTCAGATCCTATACTTACGATACTCCCCGTTTTCCTCTCTATCATGTGATCTAAGACTGCCCTGATACCGTTTATAACCCCCCAGTAGTTTATGGCCACCTCTTGTTCCCACTCACTCCTCGGTTTCTCAGTAAAGAGTCGATCAATGGCCCAACCGGCATTGTTAACGAGGATGTCGAGGGAACCTAGTTCGTCGATGGCCTTCTTCACGGTACCCTGGACACTGTCCCAGCTCGTAACATCCGTCTTCACAGCTAAACCCTTAACCCCGAGTTTCGTTATATCGGATGCTGTCTTCTCTGCCTGTTGGTCATCCCAGTCGCCCACAACGACATTCGCCTTCTCTCCGGCAAAGGTTAACGAAATAGCCCTCCCGATGTTTGAAGCGCCTCCCATAACAAGTACGTTTTTTCCAGCTAATCCTAAATCCATTTTTATTCCTCCTTTCTCTTTTTTGATTTGATCCCTGAAGACTCAAATCGATTGACAAAACACCGTTACATACTCCCCCCTGTCCCCCTCACGGTCTTGGCTATGCCCACAGTGGGACATCCGACGGTACGCTTGTTACCATCCTCTTGGCATCACACAATCACCGCGGGAGTTTCAACCCTACGGTTGCAATGGTATTCCTCTGAATCTCCGAGCTTCCTGCGGATATGTTGCGGCGGGCTGCATGGCGGTAGAGGCGTTCTATCCTGCCCACAAGGGGTACCCATTTGGATCCCTTCCGGAGTTGCCCGTAAGGCCCCATGATCTCTGTGGCGGCATTACTGAACCGCCACATAAATTCGGTTAGGTATACCTTGACCATCGGAGCCTCCCAATTGGGGGAGGTATGTTTCTCTACCAGCCAGGTCACCCGATAGGCAAGCAGCTGTAGTGCCTGAAGCTCTGTGGCAAGTTGTGCCACACTCTGCCGGACCAATGGATCATCACCTAACCCCTCTTCCTTCACGTACTCGACAAATTCTTCAAAGGTACGGCGAAGATCCCCTGTGGGGAAACTTCTTTCATGGGCCAAGGCAGTAAGGATGTAATAGAAACCGCGGTTTTCCTCGCCTATAAGGTTCTTAACGGGAACCTTGACATCATCATAGAAGACCTCGTTGGTTCTGTCATTATCCATGACCCACAACGGGCGAACAGTAATACCCGGGGTCTTCATGTCTGCAATCATCAGGGATATCCCTTTGTGCTTGGACACATTAGGATCAGTTCGGACTGCAAGCCACACGTATTGAGAAAAATGGCACCCGGTATTAAAGACTTTCTGCCCGTTTATGATGTAAAAATCCCCTTTTCGCTCGGCCTTGACCTGCAGGTTGGCAAGGTCTGATCCGGCTTCCGGTTCTGTGTACCCGAGCGCGAACTCTATCTCTCCCCTGGCTATGCGTGTGAGGTATTCCTGTTTCTGCTCATCGGTACCGTATTGAAGTAATGTGGGACCCACTATCCCAACGCCGCACAAATGGAGGGGATAAGCCCGACGGTACGTCATTTCATCGCTGAGCAAAAACTGCTGCCAGCGCGTAGCGCCGAGCCCCCCATATTCTTTCGGAAAAGCAGGAGCCAACCACCCCCTTTCTCCCATCCTTTGCATAAGCTCCCAAGTCAGGGGACCTATGCCTATTTCTGTCCCTCTTTCCACCTCTTCGACCAACTCGTCCGTTAAAGATGTATCCAGGAAGTTCCGAATCTCTTCCCTAAACTTTTCTTCTTCCGGCGAAAAATGAAAATCCATGTCTATTCCCTCCCCCTGTTCTTTATGATACTAAAGCCCCATCTCCCTGGCCACTATCTCTCGCTGGAAGGTTGCATTTCCTAAGGCCAGCGCTGAAGCCTTTGCGTTGCGAAAATACATCTGCATGTCATGCTCTTCCATCAACCCGGTGCCGCCATGTACCTGTTGTCCCAACCTGGCGACATCGATGTACGCTTCACTAGTAAACGCCTTTGCCATTGCCATCTCCTTTTCACACGGAATCCCTTCGCTCAACAGCCACGCCGCATAGTAAGTAATGTAACGAGAACAGTCGAGA